>DAISVW010000190.1:0-5298 GCA_036826695.1 Aestuariivirga sp. | reverse complement strand
TCTATCTCTCGACCAAGAACACCATCCTCAAGGCCTATGACGGCCGCTTCAAGGATATCTTCCAGGAGATTTTCGACGCCGAGTTCAAGGCCGCGTTCGACGGGAAGGGCCTGACCTATGAGCACCGGCTGATCGACGACATGGTGGCCTCGTCGCTGAAATGGACCGGCGGCTATGTCTGGGCCTGCAAGAACTATGACGGCGACGTGCAGTCCGACACGGTGGCGCAGGGCTTCGGTTCGCTCGGCCTGATGACCTCGGTCCTGATGACGCCCGACGGCAAGACAGTGGAAGCCGAGGCCGCGCATGGCACCGTCACCCGCCATTACCGCCTGCACCAGCAGGGCAAGCAGACCTCGACCAACTCCGCCGCCTCGATCTTCGCGTGGACCGGCGGCCTCAAGCACCGCGCCAAGCTCGACGGCAACACGGCGCTCCGGAACTTCGCGGAAACCCTCGAGAAGGCGGTGGTGGACACCATCGAGTCCGGCCAGATGACCAAGGATCTCGCGGTTCTGGTCGGCCCCGACCAGGGCTGGCTGTCGACGGAGGGCTTCCTGGACGCGGTGGACGCCCGGCTCAAGGCGGCAATGGCGGCCCGCGGCTGAGAATGGGCGTGACCGCCGCCGCCCATGTGCTAGACTTCAGTCCATGTTGGAATCCACAAGTTTTCTGTGGGCGCTTGGCGTCGCGGCGGCGGCGGGCATCATCGTCGCTGTGGCCGGCGGGCTGCTGACCGAGACCGGCGCCTGGTATGCCAGCCTCCGCAAGCCGGGCTGGAAGCCGCCGGACTGGGCCTTCGGGCCGGTGTGGACGGTGATCATCATCCTGGCGGTCATCGCCGCCGCGTTCGCCTGGGAAGCTGCCGAAAGCCCCGGTGCCCGCGCGGCAATCCTCGTGGCGCTGGCGGTCAACAGCGTACTCAACATCGCCTGGAGCGGTTTCTTCTTCAAGCTGCGCCGGCCTGACTGGGCGCTGGTTGAGGTCGCCCTGCTCTGGCTGTCGATCGTGGCGTTGATCGTGGTCCTGGGGTCGGCGTCGGCCAGGGCTGGCTGGCTCCTCGTGCCGTATCTGGCCTGGGTATCGGTCGCGGCGTTCCTGAATTATCGCATCGTCCAGCTCAACAGGCCCTTCGCATGAGCGGCATGGCGGCGTTCTTTCACAGCGGCCTCGTATTCAACCTCATCCTTGCGGCCCTCGCGGTCGAGATCGCCCTGGCGGGGCTCTATTTCTGGCGGCGGCAGCAGGGTCTGGTCATGTTTTCGTTCATTGCCAACGGCCTCGCGGGAGCCGCCCTGGTGTTGGCGCTGCGCAGCGCGCTGCTTGGCGCGGGATGGCTGTTTGTCGCAATCTATCTCCTGGCCGGGCTCCTTGCGCATCTGGCCGATGTGGGACTAAGAGTATCCCTTGCAAGGGGCGCCATGGGCACCCGGCAAGCTGACTTTCCAACTCTGCCTGATACCGGAGGACACCAATGAAGAAAATCGCCCTGTTCGCAGCCATCGGCTCGGCGCTGCTGCTCGCCATTCCCGCTCATGCCGAAGGCGATGCCGCGGCGGGAGAGAAGGTGTTCGCCAAGTGCAAGGCCTGCCATGAAGTTGAAAAGGGCGTGAACAAGGTTGGCCCAACGCTGAAGGGCCTGGTCGGCCGCAAGGCGGCCTCCGTGCCGGATTACAAGTATTCGGAGGCGATGCTGGCCAAGGGTGCCGAGGGCCTGGTGTGGACGGAAGAGAACCTGACCGCCTATCTGCCCGATCCGAAGGCCTATGTGCCGAAGACCAAGATGGCCTTCGCCGGCCTCAAGAAGCCCGAGGACGTGGCCAACATCATCGCCTATCTCAAGGCGCATCCCTGACCGCAGAAGCCTATGCCGGCTCTGCGGCATGAACCCCGCATGAGCGATATCGAGCGCCGCAAGCGCGAACACATCGATGTGGTGCTCTCGGGCGCGGCGAGACATTCCGCGCCCGCGGGCTTTGACGCGTTGCGTTTCCGGCACAATGCGCTGCCGGAAGTCGATTTCGCCGAGATCGATTTGTCCGCCAGCTTTCTCGGGCGGCCGCTGCGGCTGCCCTATCTTGCCTCGTCGATGACCGGCGGCCCCGATGCCGCGGAAACGATCAACCGCGCCATCGCCGAAGCCGCCCAGCAGCTGGGCTTTGCAATGGGAGTAGGTTCCCAGCGGATTTCGCTCACCACGGCGGAACGCTCCGGGCTGGGACCGGAGCTGCGGCGCATCGCACCCGGTATCCCCATCTACGGCAATCTCGGCGCCGTGCAGCTCATCCACGGCATGGGGCTGGAAGAGGCGCGCCGCGCGGTCGGCGAACTCGGCGCCGATGGGCTGATCCTTCATCTCAACCCGCTGCAGGAAGCCCTGCAGCCGGGAGGCGACCGCAACTGGCATGGGGTCGAAGCCGCAATCGCCGGGCTTGCCCGGGCGCTGCCGGTGCCGGTCATCGTCAAGGAGGTGGGCAGCGGTATTTCGGCGGACGTGGCACGGCGCCTCGCCGGATGCGGGGTAGCGGCCATTGATGTGGCCGGCTCCGGCGGCACCAGCTGGGCGGCGGTCGAGGGGAGAAGGGCCGGTGGCGAGGCCGAACAGGCGCTCGGCGAAATCTTCCGCGACTGGGGTATTCCCACCGCCAGGTGCCTCGCCGACGTGCGGGCTGCCCTGCCCGACATTCCGCTCATCGCATCCGGCGGCGTGCGCCACGGTCTCGACGGCGCCAAGGCGATCCGTCTGGGGGCCAATCTCATCGGCCAGGCCGCAGCGCTTCTGCCGGCGGCGATCAAGGGGCCGGACGCGGTGATCGCCCATGTCGAAGGCTTCGCGACGGCGCTGCGGATCGCCTGCCTTGCCACAGGTTCGCGCAATCTCGCAGAGCTACGGGTGGCGCCGATCCTCTGACCGCGGCGCGGCTCTCTTCACACGGGAATGTTGTCGATGAGACGGGTCCTGCCGGCCCCGGCGGCGGCGAGAAGGCGGAGCGGTTCATCTTTCCCAACCGGCGGGGCGAGCGTCTCGGCGTTGCGCGCCGCCACGTAATCGACCTTGAATCCTGAGGCCGCGAGGCGGCGGGAGGCGGCGCGGGCGGCGCCCTGCGGCGTCTGTCCGGCGCGGATCGCCTCGGCCGCGCGCGAAAGGCTGGCGTAGATCGCCAGCGCCTGGCGGCGCTCGGCCGCCGAGAGATAGACATTGCGCGAGGACTTGGCGAGGCCATCGGCCTCGCGCACCGTTGGCACGCCGATCACCCGGATGGGAATGTCGAGGTCGCGCGCCATGCGGGTGACGACCATCAGCTGCTGGTAGTCCTTCTCGCCGAACATGGCGACGTCCGCGCCGGTCTGCAGGAACAGCTTGGCGACCACCGTGGCGACACCGGCGAAGAAATGCGGGCGGAACCTGTCCTCAAGCCCTGCCTTGGCCGGCCCCGTGAGCGACACGGTGGTGGAAAAGCCTTGCGGATAGACCTCCTCCGGACCGGGCATGAACACCACATCGGCGCCCGCCGCCCCAAGCTTCGCCACATCGCCCGGCTCGTCGCGGGGGTATTTGGCGAGGTCTTCATGGGCGGCGAATTGCTTTGGGTTCACGAATACCGTGGCGATCACCCGCCGGGCGTGGTGAAGGCCCTGGCGCACCACCTCCTGGTGGCCTTCATGAATGGCGCCCATCGTGGGAACGACCGCATAGGGAAGACCAGCCTTCCGCCAGGCCGCGGTGTGGCGGCGCAGATCTGCAACGCTGCGGATGATGTCTGCGGTCATGCCCCCTCCTCAACCCGCGCTCATAACATGCGCGTTTTTTGGCGGGAAGCCTCGCCGATTTTGTGGCACAGAGGGGCCTCGATAGAAGGAGATGCTCCATGTCCGCCCTGCCGAGCCGTTCCGCCATTGCCGCCATGCTGTTCGCGGATGAGACAGCCACGGTGCGGGCGCTCTCGGCCGAGGCGGCGCTGACGCCGGAAGACCAGCGGCGGGTGGCGGAGCTTGCCCGCCAGCTGGTGGCCGCGGTGCGCGCCGGGCGGCGCCAGCAGGGCGGCATCGACGCCTTCATGCAGGAATACTCGCTCTCCTCCGAGGAGGGCGTGGTGCTGATGTGCCTCGCCGAGGCGCTGCTGCGCATCCCTGACGCCGACACCGCCGACCGGCTGATCGCCGACAAGCTGGGCGGCAAGGACTGGGAGCGCCATCTCGGCCAGTCGGATTCGCTGTTCGTCAACGCCTCCGCCTGGGGCCTGATGCTGACCGGGCGCTTCGTCGATCTGGGCCGCATCGCCGGGAGTGACGCGCCCTCCTTTCTGCGCCGGCTGGTGACCCGATCCGGCGAACCCATCGTGCGCAACGCCATGAAACAGGCGATGCGCATCATGGGAAAGCAATTCGTCCTGGGACGGACGATCAACGAAGCGCTCGCCGTGGCCGCCCCGCTCGAGGCCGAAGGCTATCGTTTCTCCTATGACATGCTGGGCGAGGCCGCCTTCACCAGCGCCGACGCGGACCGCTATTTCGAGTCATACCGGAACGCGCTGGCCAGCGTGGGCCGCAACAGCAAGGGGGCCGACATCTTCGCGCGTGCCTCGATCTCGGTGAAGCTTTCGGCGCTGCATCCGCGCTATGAGGAAAGGCAGGAAGCCCGGGTGATGGCGGAACTTCTGCCGCGCGTCGCCAGCCTCGCGGCGGAGGCCCGCGCGCTGGACGTTGGCCTCACCGTCGACGCCGAGGAGGTGAACCGGCTGGACCTCTCGCTCGAACTGTTCGGAAGGCTGTGCCAGGACCCGCGGCTTCAGGACTGGAACGGCCTCGGACTTGCCGTTCAGGCCTATGCGAAGCGGGCGCGGCCCACGCTGCAATGGCTTGGCGAGGTGGCGGCGGCGACGGGCCGCGTCGTTCCGGTCAGGCTGGTCAAGGGCGCCTATTGGGACACCGAGATCAAGCGCGCCCAGGAGCAGGGATTCACGGGCTATCCGCTGTTCACCCGCAAGGTCTCGACCGACGTAAGCTATCTGGCCTGCGCGCGCTATCTGCTGTCGCGGCGCGATGTGTTCTACCCGCAATTCGCCACCCACAACGCCCATTCGCTGGCCGCCGTTTCGGTGCTGGCGGGCAATGACCGGCGTTTCGAGTTCCAGCGGCTCCATGGCATGGGCCAGGCGCTCTATGAGCAGGTGGTGGGCAAGGACCGCATGAACCAGCCCTGCCGCATCTATGCACCGGGGGGAAGCCATGAGGATCTGCTGGCCTATCTGGTGCGGCGTTTGCTTGAGAATGGCGCCAACACCTCCTTCGTCAACC
>DAISVW010000189.1:0-5300 GCA_036826695.1 Aestuariivirga sp. | reverse complement strand
GACCCCCCGTGTTCTCGTTTCCGACAAGCTTTCCGAAACCGCCGTGCAGATCTTCCGCGACCGCGGCATCGCCGTCGATTACCTGCCGGACCTCGGCAAGGACAAGGACGCGTTGCTGGCGGCGATCCCCAGCTATGACGGTCTGGCGATCCGGTCCGCAACCAAGGTCACGCCAAAGCTGCTCGCCGCAGCTGAAAAGCTGAAGGTGGTGGGCCGCGCCGGCATCGGCGTCGACAATGTCGATCTCGCCGCCGCCACCCAGCGCGGCATCATGGTGATGAACACGCCCTTTGGCAACGCGATCACAACGGCCGAGCATGCGATTGCAATGATGATGGCGCTGGCCCGGCAGATCCCCGCGGCCGACTCTTCCACCCAGGCCGGCAAATGGGAGAAGAACCGCTTCATGGGCGTGGAATGGTTCAACCAGACTCTGGGCGTCATTGGCTGCGGCAACATCGGCTCAATCGTCGCCGACCGGGCGCTGGGCCTCAAGATGCGGGTGATTGCCTTTGATCCGTTCCTGTCGCCGGAACGGGCGATCGGTATCGGCGTCGAGAAAGTGGAACTCGACGAGATCTTCCGCCGCTCCGACTTCATCACGCTGCACACGCCCCTCACCGACAAGACGCGCAACATCATCGATGCCGCGGCACTCGCTTCGTGCCGCAAGGGCGTGCGCATCATCAACTGCGCCCGTGGCGGCCTAGTTGACGAAGACGCGCTGTACGACGCGCTGGTCTCGGGCCATGCGGCGGGCGCAGCGCTCGATGTGTTCGAGGCCGAACCCGCCACCACCCACAGGCTGTTCGGGCTTGATAACGTGGTGTGCACACCGCATCTCGGCGCCTCGACCGGCGAGGCGCAGGAGAACGGTGCCCTGCCGGTGGCCGAGCAGATGGCGGATTATCTGCTCACCGGCGCGGTGAGCAACGCGCTCAACATGCCATCGATCTCGGCGGACGAGGCGCCGCGCCTGTCGCCCTTTGTGGCAGTCGCCGAGAAGCTCGGCTCCTTCGCGGGCCAACTCACCGAGGAGCCCATCGAGCGCATCGTCATCGAATATGCGGGCGAGGTGAGCGAAATGAACACCCGCGCGCTGACCTCAGCGGCGCTGGCCGGCATGCTGCGGCCCATGCTGGGCATGGTGAACATGGTCTCGGCCCCGGTGGTGGCGCGCGAGCGCGGCATCAAGGTTGACGAAGTCAGGCAATCGCAGCGCGGCGCCTATGAAAACTATATCCGCCTCATCGTGAAGACGGCTGGCCTTGAGCGCGCGGTGGCCGGCACGGTGTTTTCCGACGGCAAGGCGCGGCTCATCCAGATCAAGGGCATCGACATGGAGGCCGAATTCAGCCCGCACATGCTCTACATCACCAATGAGGACAAGCCGGGCTTCATCGGCGCGCTGGGCACCGTCCTCGGCAATGCCGGCGTCAACATCGCCACCTTCAATCTCGGGCGGCGGTCACAGGGCGGCGAGGCAATCTGCCTCGTGTCGGTCGACGAGGATCCGCCGCTGCCGGTCTTGCAGGCGGTGACGAAGCTGCCGCATGTGCGGCAGGTGAAGCCGCTGAGGTTCTGAGCGGCACAGTCCACCTCTCATCACCCCCGGGCCAAACACCGGATCCGGGGGTCCTCCTCGCGGGCGAGGCGTTACTCTTTCAGCTTCAGCGCGATGAAGCGCATCTCGGCGGCCTTGCCGCCCTTGGCGATCAGCAGCAGCAACGAGGATTTCCCGGCCTTCTTCGCCTCCTCGATGCGGTCACGCACGTCGGCCGCGCCCTGCACCTCCTGCTCGCCCGCCTCGGTGACGACGTCGCCCGGAGCGATGCGCTTCTCGCCCGCCGGGCTGTCCTTAACGACTTCGGTAACGACGGCACCGTTGACGTCTGCGTCGATCTGAAACTCCTTGCGAAGCTCTTCCGACATCGAGGAGAGCGTCATGCCCAGCACCTCGACCCTGGCCGGGGCCTCGCCCTTGGCGCCCGCCCCGGCGTCAGCCAGCTTCTCTCCGTCCTCGAGACGGCCCACCTCGGCGGTGAGGGTCACTTCGGCGCCCTTGCGCCAGACCTTGAGCGGAACCTTGTCGCCGATCGGGGTTTCGGCGACGATCTTCGGCAGGTCACGCATGGCGTTGACGGCGCGGCCGTTGAAGTCGACGATCACGTCACCCGCCTGAACGCCGGCCTTGGCGGCGGGGCCTTCGGGTGTGACATCGGAAACCAGAGCGCCACGCGGCGTATCGAGGTTGATCGAATCGGCGATGTCCGGCGTCACCGCCTGGATCTTGACGCCCAGCCAGCCGCGCCGCGTCTCGCCAAAGGCGACGAGCTGGCTGACCACGTTCTTCGCCGTGTTGGAGGGAACCGAGAAGCCGATGCCCACCGATCCGCCCGACGGCGAGAAGATCGCGGTGTTGATGCCCATGACCTCGCCCTTCAGATTGAACAGCGGACCGCCGGAATTGCCCTTGTTGATCGCCGCATCGGTCTGGATGAAGTCGTCATATGGCCCGGCGTTGATATCCCTGTTACGCGCCGAGACGATACCGAGCGACACCGATCCGCCAAGCCCGAACGGGTTGCCGATGGCCATCACCCACTCGCCCACCGGCAAGTCATCGCTGTTGCCGAAAGCCACCGCGGCGAGCGGCTTTTCCGGTTTCACGCGAATGACGGCGAGGTCGGTCTTGGGATCGCGGCCCACCAGTTCGGCCTTGAGGATCGTATCGTCGTGGAAATGCACCTCGATGGTGTCCGCGCCCTCCACCACGTGATTGTTGGTGACGATGATGCCGGCGGGATCGATCACGAAGCCGGAGCCCATGGATGTCATGCGCTGCGGCGGTTCGTTGCCCGGCGCGCCGCGCTTCAGAAACTCGTCGAAGAAATCCCTGAAAGGGTTGTTGGGATCTTCCGGAACGCTCTTGTTTTCAGGTGTGTCTTCGGTGGTATCGACCGGCGACGGGCTCTTGCTCTCGATGGTGATCTCGACCACCGCGGGAAGCAGTTTGGCCGCAATATGGGCAACCGACGGCAGTTGCTGGAACTGGGTGACAGCCGGAGTTTCGGCCAAGGCCGTGCCCGCCGCCATCAGCGGCAGGCCGAGCGCCAGCGCCGCCACCGCCATCATGTTAGTCTTTCTCATGGCCGCAAATCCTCCACCTGTCTCTCAAGAGAACCCCAAACGCACCAGCCCCACCGCCATCACGCCCACCGCCATGGCGGCAATTCCGCCCATACGCAACTGGTCATCGCTGAGCGACTGCATGGCAAGCATCATGGCCCGCAGTTTCGACGGAACCAAGGCATAAAGACAGCCCTCGATCACCAGAACGAGGGCGAGGGCCGTCAGCAGGCTTTCCAGCATCAGGGGGCTGGGGCGGCGGCCGGAGGCTGCGCGCCACCCGGCCGCTGGTCGCCGAAGTAGCGGAAGAACTCCGAATCTGGGCTCAGCACCATGGTGGTTCCCTGCGTACCCAGGCTCTTCGCATAGGCCTGCATCGAGCGGTAGAAGCTGAAGAACTCAGGATCCTGCTGAAACGCCTCGGCGAACACCCGGTTGCGCTCGGCATCGCCCTCGCCGCGGAGGATTTCCGCCTGCTTGCGGGCCTGTGCCAGCTTTTCGGTCGTGGTGCGGTCGGTTTCGGCGTTCATCCGGGTCTTGGTCGCCTCGCCCTGCGAGCGGATGTCCTGGGCCAGCGCCTTTCTCTCCGATTCCATGCGACGGTAGGTCTGCTCCAGCACGTTCTCGGAAAGATCTGTGCGGCGCACCCTCACATCGACGATCTCGATTCCCAGCGTATCCGCCTCCTCGCGCAGTGCATCGCGGATTTCGCGCATCATGACGGCGCGGTCAGACGACAGAGCGGCATCGAAGGAGCGGCGGCCATAGGTCTGGCGCAGCGCGGCGTCGAGCCGCGCCGCCACCCGGGCCTCGGCCTGCAAGAGGTCGGCGCCGAGTGTTTCGCGGAACAGCCGCGCGTCCTTGATGCGGGCCAGCGTGATCGCGTCGACGATATAGACCTGCGAGGCCACGTCCTGGACCGGGCGGTCATTGTTTTCCCAGATGATGATGCGGTCCTCGATCTTGGTCACCGTGTCGGCGAAGGGCAGCTTGAAATAGAGGCCCGGCTCCTCGACCACGCGGTTGATGTCGCCGAAGCGCAGCACCAGCGCCTTGTGCTTCTCGTCAACCACGAAATACGACATGTAGAGCAGCGCCAGCACGGCGGCTGCGACGATCCCGATGAGGGTCTTGGTGAAACTGGTCATGGATGTTGCCCCGTTCAGTTCTGCTCTGCGCCCTGGCGGGCCCTGACTTCAGGAAGCGGCAAGTAGGGCACCACGCCCTGGCCATTGGCCCCCTGCTCGACGATCACCTTGTTGGTCTGGCCGAGGATCTGCTCCATGGTCTCGAGGAAGATGCGCTCGCGGGTCACGCCTTGCGCCTTCCTGTATTCTTCGTAGACCGAGAGAAAGCGCGCCGCCTCGCCCTCGGCCTGGGCCACGGTCGCCGACTTGTAGCCGCTGGCGTCCTCGACGAGCTTCGCGGCCTCGCCTTCGGCCATGCGCAACCTCTGGTTTCGATACTGCTCGGCCTCATTGATCAGCTGCTGCTGGTTCTGGCCGGCGCGCACCACTTCGGCAAAGGCATCGGCCACCTCGCGCGGCGGCTGCACATCGCCAAGGTTCACCGAAGTGATGGTGACGCCAGCGCCATATTCGTCGAGCAGCTTCTGGGTGATTTCCATCACCTGCGCCTCAACCGCGTTCTTGCCTGTCGTCAGGATCGCCTGGGCGCGGGTCTGGCCAGCCACCTCGCGCATGGCGCTCTGGGCCACCGAGCGGATGGTGCGCTCCTGGTCGGCCACGTTGAACAGGAAGTTCTTGGCGTCATTGATGCGCCAGAACACCGAGAACGGCACGCCGATGATGTTCTTGTCGGAGGTCAGCATCTGGCCTTCGCTGCCCTCGTTACCGATGTTGATCTGGCGAACGGCACCCACCCGCGGCTTTTCCATGGTCTCGACCGGCCACAGCGCGAAATGCAGGCCGGGCTCGGCCACGCGGTTAAACGTGCCGAAACGCAGGACAACGCCGCGCTCGTCGGGCTGCACCTGGTAGACGCTGTTGTAGATGACGAACAATGCAATGAGACCGAGCGCCAGCACCCAGCTGAAATAGCCCCCGCCGGTCGGCAGCACCTGTTTCAGCTTGTCCTGGCTCTGGCGGATCAGGTCGTCGAGATCGGGGGGCGTAGGGAAACTGACGGGCGGATTGGGACGACGCGGCCCG
>DAISVW010000188.1:0-5357 GCA_036826695.1 Aestuariivirga sp. | reverse complement strand
CGCAGCGACACGGTGAGCGCCGCGGGGTTGACGATCCACACGGCAGGCTGCTGTTCGCTGCGGGTGAGCGCGCCGGCCGGAATCTCGATCACCGGTTCCGCCGTGGTCTGCATGGCGCCGTTGACGGTTGAGCCGAGGCGCATTGCCTCGGGTGGGTTCTCGAGCGTCACCTTGACCTTGAAAGTGCGTGTCACGGGGTCAGCCTGCGGCGAGACTTCGCGCACACGGCCTTTCACGGAAACCGAAGGATCATCGGCGAGCGACACGGTGATCTCAGGCTCGGCCGGCGCCGAACGGATAACCTGGGCCGGTACATCGAACACCGCGTCGCGGCCGTCCTGGCGCGCCACCCGGACGATCATCTGCCCGGCCTGCACAACTTCGCCGGTGGCCGGGCCCACGTCGGTGATGACGCCATCCTGGTCGGCGCGGATTTCGGTGAAGCCCAGCAGGTCTTCGGCGGCGTTCAGCCGGGCGCGGGCCGCCTCGCCCTGCGATGCGGCGGTCCTCAGGCCTTTCTCGGCGATCTCGAAATTTGCGCGCGTCGCCCAGCCTTGCCTGAACAGCGTGCTCTGGCGCTCATAGTGGCCGCGCGCCTGGCTGTATTGCGCCTCGGCGGCAGCGAGCGCCGCGGTGTCGGCGATCAGCTGGTTTTCCTCGTTCTGCGGTTCGAGCCGCGCCACGAGGTCTCCACTCTGGACGCGCGCGCCGAGCTTGCCGTTGTTTTCGAGCAATCGCCCGGAAATGCGGAAGGCCAGCGGCACTTCGTCCTCGGCTTCAATCCGGCCGGTCAGGGTCACGGTGCTGCCCGCTTCGCGCTTCTCGATCACCACGCTGCGCACCTGGCGCGGTTCGGGCGGCGGGGCCTCCACCTGCTGCTCGCAAGCGGCGAGGAGAGATGCCAGGGCCACGACGGCAAGCGCCCCGTGCGTCCGGCGTCTGAAGATATGCATGAGTGACCGCTGATTTGTTCGGATTGATCGAGTCTAGCGGTCGCGCCGCGGCGTGTGCAAGTCGATTCTTGGTGCACGGCGAACGTCTTGCGAGCTCGCTTGGCTCTGTTGACGGACCTGTCACAGACTTGGCAATCAGAACGAGTACGAATACGTCAAAAGAAACTTGGAGTAGTTGGTGATACGCGCATCGCAACGCGGTTGACGCCACTTTCAGCGAGCGCCCCGTTCCTTCGGCTTCATGCCCTGCGGCTCCGCCTGGCGCTCTGCGCGGCTCTCATGTCCAGACGGCAGCGATTCTCTACCACGCATTCGCCAGATGACACACTGATTTGTGGCGAACTCTCCACGCCGCTTCGAGACAAGGTGGCGGACGGTGGAGAAGCCCTTTCCACGCTCTCCCGTCTGTCAAGCCAAGACATCGTCAGTTCTGTCTCTGAATACGCCACTTTATCCGCCATCCGTGCCTGGTGGCCTGCGTTGGCGGGCGCGGTGGCGCGGGGACCTTGCCAAGTGACCGCCAACGCGGCACCCTCAGTCGCTAAACGTTGGTCATCCGGTGGATGTCGGTCTAAACAGCCCTCTCCCATGCCACGCGCCACGCTCCCAGCAATGCTGCTTCTCCTGCCCCTCCTCGCCGGCGCCGCCGGGGCCGAGGCGCCGGCCTTTCCCAAGACCGACGAGGACCGCAAGGCCTTCGCCGAAACGGTATGCGGCGAGATCGAGGCGCGCGCCGCCGAGCATGCCCTGCCGCAGTCCTTCCTGGCGCGCCTCATCTGGAAGGAGAGCCTGTTCGACCCCGGCGCGGTGAGCCCCAAGGGCGCCCAGGGGATCGCGCAGTTCATGCCGGGCACGGCGAAGCTCCGGGGCCTCGCGGACCCCTTCGACCCCAAGCAGGCGCTTGCCGCCTCCGCGGCCTATCTCGCTGAACTGAGAACGCTGTTCGGCAATCTCGGGAGGGCGGCCGCGGCCTACAACGCGGGCGAGCAGCGGGTGCGCCGCTGGCTCGCCGGCGAGAGCGGACTTCCCTACGAGACACAGGACTATGTCCTCTCCATCACCGGGCGCAGCCACGAGGAGTGGAAGGTCGAGAATGCCAGCTTCGAGATCCCGGCCATCGGCAAGACCGGCAGCTTCTCCGAGCAGTGCCGCGGCCTCGTCATGCGCGAGCTCTCGCCCCAGGCGGTGCAGGTGGCCCAGGGGCCGCGCAAGCCCTGGGGCGTGGTCCTCGCCGGAGGTTTTTCGGAGGCGAGGGCGCTCCAGGCCTTCCGGGTGATCCGCAACCGCTATCCCCAGATCAAGGACGAGCAGCCGATGGTGACCCGCAAGGTCAACCGCAGCATGGGCCGCCGCAAGATGGTGCGCGTCATGGTGGGCCGCGACACCCGCGCCGAGGCCCTGAAACTGTGCAAGGAACTGACAGCGCTCGGCGGGACCTGCCTGGTGGCCAGGAACTGAGAGGCCCCGCAAACGGAAAAAGCCCGTTTACATGTCGAAGAGATCTCCGTCCAAAACGTTCGATCGCCCTACGGGTTGACGAACTCCCCGCATTTCGGCGCTGTCTCGCCCGCCCAGGGCATCACCGGCACCGTGGAGGTCGAGTTCTGCGGCGAGCCTTCGATCAGCCGGTCCGAATAGGCGAGATAGACCAGCACATTGCGCTGAGCGTCGCAGCCCCGCACGATCTGCATCTTCTTCCAGAACAGCGAGCGGCGCTCGCGGTAGATTTCCTCGCCCTGGTCGAATTTCGTCTTGAACTGGATGGGCCCAACCTGGCGGCAGGCGATCGAAACATCCGACCGCTCCTCGGCGAAGCCCGCCCAGCCTTTCCAGCCGCCGATCTTCGGCACGGTGAAATAGCAGGCCACCCCCGAAACACCGGGATCATCGATCACGAAGGTGGCGAGCGTCGCATCCGGCGACAGCATGCGCCACACGGTGGTCCTCTCGAAAATCAGTTGCGGATCATCGGACTGCGCCTGGGCGGGCTGTGCAAGCCCCAGCGCCAGGACCAGGGCGGCGAAAGCGGCAAGAAAATAATTCATTGTCATCCTCCACTCCAACATCGGACCACAAGATAGGAAGGAAATCCGGTTTTTCAAGAGGCCTCTCGCAAGGCCGCGAAGCCTTCCGTCATATCGGCCTTGAGGGCTTCGGGGTTCTCCAGACCGATGTGGAAACGTATGCAGCGGCCTTGCGCCGTCCATTGCGTGGCGCTGCGGTGCGGCTTGAAGGGCACCGCGAGGCTTTCGAAGCCACCCCAGCTGTAGCCCATGCCGAACAGGGCGAGCCGGTCGAGGAAGGCGGCTGCCGCTGTCTCCGCGCAGGGCTTCAGCACGATCGAGAACAGACCCGAGGCGCCGCGAAAATCGCGTTTCCACAGGCCGTGGCCCGGCGCGTTGGAGAGCGCCGGATAGAGCACGGTTTCCACTTCCGGCCGGCCGCGCAGCCATTCTGCCACGTTGACGGCATTCTTCATGTGCCTCTCCAGCCGCACGTCGAGCGTGTGGATGCCACGGAGCGTGAGATACATGTCATCGGGGCCGGCGAACTGGCCCATCTGCTCATAGGCCTCGCGGAACTGCTCCCAGGTCTCGCGGTTGCAGGTGACGGTGCCCATCATGGCATCGGAATGGCCGACCAGATATTTGGTCGCCGCCTGCACCGATACATCGGCGCCATGTTCGAAGGCCTTGAAATAGTGCCCGGCCCCCCAGGTGTTGTCGACCATCACGATGGCGCCCGCCCTGTGCGCGGCCTCGGCGATGGCGGGGAGGTCCTGCACCTCCATGGTCTGCGAGCCGGGGGATTCGGCATAGACCACGCGGGTGTTGGGCCGGATGAGCTGGGCGATGCCGCGGCCGATCAGCGGATCGTAATAGGTGGTCTCGACCCCCAGGCTCTTCAGCAGCCCGTCGCAGAACTGCCGGGCCGGGTGATAGACCGTGTCGACCATGAGGAGATGCTCGCCCGCCTTGAGGAAGGCGAGGAGAGCCGTTGAAATGGCGGCGAGGCCCGAGGGCGCCATCTTCGCGTCATGGCCACCTTCCAGCATCGCCACCGCCTGTTCCACGGCCCGCGAGGTGGGCGTGCCGCGGCGGCCATAGACATAGGGCTGGTTGCGCCCGTTGAGGGCTTCGACGCTCGGAAACAGGACGGTCGAGCCGTGATACACGGCGGGGTTGACGAAGCCGTGCTCGGCATAGTCCCGTCCCGCGGCGACGAGCCGGGTTTCGGGCGCCAGGGCGGAAAGATCGGGTTTCTCTTTGGACATGGGTCTCGGCTGGTGTTAGGTTTCAGGGCTAGCACGCGCGGGCCGCCGGGGAAACCCCGCGCCGGGGAGAACGTGCCATGCCGCCGCTGCGCCTTCTGCTGCTCAAGGTCCTGAGGATCGGTTCATTCGGCGTTGCCCTGTCGGCGGCGCTGGTGATCGGCATCGAGCTGTGGAAGCACGGCGGAGATTTCGCCGATCTCAACCCGGGCTTCCTGATCATGGTGGCGCTCCTGCTGGCGGCGGGACTGTGGCTCGCCCGGTCGATCGGCCGGGAGCTCGGCCAGCACGGGCCTTGAACCGCCGCGCCGGGCTGGGCTAGCAAGGCCCCAGGATTTGAGGGTGAACAGAATGAGCGAGTCCGCCAAACGGGTGGCCGAGAAGAAGGACTGGATCAAGGGCGCCACCGGCGATTGGGAAATCGTCATCGGGATGGAGGTGCACGCCCAGGTGCTGGCCAGGTCCAAGCTGTTCTCCGGCGCCGCGGCGGAATTCGGCGGGGCGCCCAACGACCATGTCTCGCTGGTCGATGCCGCGATGCCCGGCATGCTGCCGGTCATCAACGCCTTCTGCGTCGAACAGGCGGGGCGCACCGGGCGTGGCCGCAGGGCTGAAATCAACCGCCGCTCGGTGTTCGACCGCAAGAACTATTTCTACCCGGACCTGCCGCAGGGCTATCAGATCTCGCAATACAAGCAGCCGGTGGTGGGCGAGGGCCAGGTTCACGTCGACGTTGACGGCCGCGCCGTCGAGGTCGGCATCGAGCGCCTGCACCTCGAGCAGGATGCCGGCAAGTCGCTCCACGACCAGCACCCCAACATGAGCTTCGTCGACCTGAACCGCTCCGGCTGCGCGCTGATGGAGATCGTGTCCAAGCCCGACATGCGCTCGGCCGAGGAGGCCAAGGCCTATGTCACCAAGCTCCGCCAGATTATGCGCTATCTCGGCACCTGCGATGGCAACATGGAACAGGGGTCGCTGCGCGCCGACATCAACGTCTCGGTGAGAAGGCCGGGGGACAGCTTCGGCACCCGCTGCGAGATCAAGAACGTGAACTCGATCCGCTTCATGTGTCAGGCCATCGAATACGAGGCCCGCCGCCAGATCGGCATTCTGGAAGACGGCGGGTCGAT
>DAISVW010000187.1:0-5389 GCA_036826695.1 Aestuariivirga sp. | reverse complement strand
GGTTGTTCAGCGCTTCGATGAGCGTGGTCCTCTTCTGCTTCATCTGGGCTTCGACAGCCTTGGCGAGTGCCTCGCGCAGCTCGTCCATGGTCCGCGCCACCACGCCCTTCAGTCCGCAGGCCTTGGCGACAGCGGCATACGAGACGTGGGTGTCAAGCTCGGTGCCGACGAAGTTGTCGTCATACCAGAGCGTCGAGTTGCGCTTCTCCGCACCCCACTGGTAGTTGCGGAACACCACCATGGTGATGGCCGGCCATTCCTTGCGGCCGATCGCCGTCAGTTCGGTACAGGCGATGCCGAAGGCGCCGTCGCCCGCGAAGCCCACGACCGGCGTATCCGGGCAGGCGATCTTGGCGCCGACGATCGACGGCAAGCCATAGCCGCAGGGGCCGAACAGGCCAGGCGCCAGATACTTCCGGCCCTGCTCGAAGCTCGGATAGGCGTTGCCGATGGCGCAGTTGTTGCCGATGTCGGAGGAGATGATCGCCTCCTTGGGCAGTGCTGCCTGAATGGCCCGCCATGCCATGCGCGGGCTCATCCAGTCGGGCTTCGCTTTACGGGCCCGCTCGTTCCAGGTGGTGCCGGGATCGTCTTCCTCATGATCCATCGAGGAGAGTTGCTGGGCCCAGCGCGATTTGGTGGTGGCGATCAGGTTCTTGCGGTCTTCGCGGCCCTGGTTGCCGGCAGCAGGCGAAAGCTTGGCAAGGATGGCCTCCGCCACCCTGGCGGCATCGCCGACGATGCCGACGGTGACCTTCTTGGTCAGCCCGATGCGGTTCGGATTGATGTCGACCTGGATGATCTTCGCGTCCTTCGGCCAATAGTCGAGACCATAGCCCGGAAGGGTCGAGAACGGATTGAGCCGCGTCCCGAGGGCCAGCACCACGTCCGCCTGCTTGATCAGTTCCATCGCGGCCTTTGAGCCATTGTAGCCGAGCGGCCCCGCGAACAGCGGATGCGACCCCGGGAAGGCGTCATTGTGCTGGTAGCCGACGCAAACCGGTGCGGTCAGCCGTTCGGCGAGCGCTTTGGAGGCCGGGATGGCGCCGCCGAGCACCACGCCCGCACCATTCAGGATCACCGGGAACTTGGCTTCCGACAGGAGCTTCGCCGCCGCGGCGATCGCCTCGTCGCCGCCGGATGGACGCTCGAATGCCACCACCGCGGGAAGCTCGATGTCGATCACCTGGGTCCAGAAATCGCGCGGCATGTTGATCTGGGCGGGCGCGGACAGCCGTTTCGCATTCATGATCACGCGGTTCAGCACCTCGGCGACGCGCGAGGCATCCCGCACTTCTTCCTGGTAGCCGACCATGTCCTTGAACAGGGCCATCTGCTCCACCTCCTGGAAGCCGCCCTGGCCGATCGTCCGGTTGGCAGCCTGCGGCGTCACCAGGAGAAGCGGCGTGTGATTCCAATAGGCGGTCTTCACCGCGGTGACGAAATTGGTGATGCCGGGCCCGTTCTGGGCGATCATCATGCACATCTTTCCGGAGGCGCGGGTGTAGCCGTCGGCCATCATGCCGCCCGAGCCTTCATGCGCACAGTCCCAGAAGGTAATGCCCGCCCTGGGAAAGAGATCGGAGATCGGCATGAAGGCCGATCCGATGATGCCGAAAGCATGCTGAATGCCGTGCATCTGGAGAACCTTGACGAAAGCCTCTTCGGTGGTCATGCGCATGGGTCGGTTATCCTCGCAACAAATTGCCGTCTGGGCGGTTGCCCGGCTTCTACCCGGATGGCCCTGCCGCGGCCTAGAACCAGAGCCGCAGGACACCGGGGTCCACTGCCTTGAAGGTGAGGATAGCGCCTCCGGGCTGTGGTTGCAAAGGGTGGGGCTTGCCCCCGCCTTTCCCCTGCCCTAGGAAAGGACCAGATCGTAAGGAGTTGCTGATGAAATCTGCCCTTCGTACTGGCCTGCTGGCAGCGGGCCTTCTCGCCCTGGTTCATGGCACAGCACTGGCCGGGACCTATGAAGACGGCATGACCGCCTTCCGTGGCGAGGATTACGCCACCGCCCTGTCGCTGCTGCTGCCCTTCGCCAAGGACGGCAATGCCGAGGCAGCCTATCTCATCGGCGAAATGTATGGCCCGCGCAGCTGGGGCCTCAAGGGCGAGAACCGCAACGGCGTCGAGCAGGACAATGAACAGGCCATTTACTGGTGGGGCCAGGCCGCCAAGCTGGGCAATGCCGATGCCCAGCTGAAGCTCGGCTGGTGGCTGATGAAAGGCGGCGAAGTCGTCAAGCAGGATCAGGCCGCCGGCATGAACTGGCTGCTGATGGCCGCCAATCAGGGCGAGCCGCAGGCGCAGTATGAGGTCGGGCTTGGTTACTGGAAGGGCCGCGGCGTCAAGCCAGACCCGATTGCCGCCTATATGTGGCTTGAACTCTGCTCAGCCGAGCCTGGCTTCGACAACGCCGCCAACTACCGCGACGAGATCGCCAAGACCATGACGCCAGAGCAGGTCAACCAGGCGAAGCTCATGGTTCAGGCCTTCTCCCCCCGGCGGTCAAACTGAGGTCAGCCCGTAACGCCATGCTGCTGCATGACTGGACAGCCAGGCACTGGATCGTCGCCACGATCATCATTCTGGTGGCGGTTGGGGCCTTCGCGCTGAGCTGGTCCTGAGGGCTCTTGAATATGAGGCTCAGCCGCCATCTTGCCCGGCGTCACCCCAGCGAAAGCTGGGGTCCCGCTTTAGGAAAAAAAGCTGGATGCCAGCTTGCGCTGGCATGACGGCTGGTGAAGGCAGTATTGTGCTGTAAAAGCGAAGGATTGTTTACCGGCTTTTCAGGGCAATGTGTCGGTTCGGTAGAGCCTGACCTTGATGCCGCCGTGCAAGACGGGGGCGCCTGCCGGCAGGAACGGGAGTCCGGTGGCGTTGGCGAGGGCAAGCTCGGTTGTGATGATGCCCACTCGCCAGCCTGAAAACCGTTCTCCCAGCACCTGCCCCAGCGCCCCATAAAGCGCGAACAGTGGCTTCTTCTCGCCTATCCTGGCGCCATAGGGCGGATTGACGATCACCAGGCCTTTCGGACCATGGGGCGGCTCAAGGGCGCTCACCGTCTGGCAGCGAAACTGCGTGAACGCCGAAACGCCCGACCGGCGGGCGTTGTCTTCCGCCTGGCGGACTGCGCCGGCGTCGCGGTCACTGCCGAAAAACATCGCATCCGGCACACGTTGCGAGCTGACCTGCCGCATCGCCTGCCAGACAGCGACGTCGAACGAGGCCAGTTGCTCGAAGGCGAAGCGCCGGTCCCGCCCGGGCTTGAGCCCTGCCGCCCATTCCGCCGCTTCGATCACCAGCGTGCCGGAGCCACACATCGGGTCGACGACCGGTTCATTGCCGTCATATCCGCAGGCCCGGAGAAACAGCGCCGCCATGGTCTCGCGCATCGGGGCCTTGCCAACCCCTTGTTTGTAGCCGCGCTTGTGCAATGCCTCGCCGGAGGTGTCGATGCTGAGCGTGCAGAGATCGTCTTCAAGCCGGGCCGCGACCACGACCTCCGCGTCCTCAGTCACCGGAGCGCCCAGTTCCTCCGCGATGGCGCGGGCGATGCGCTGGGCCGCTGCGCCGGAATGATAGATGCGCGAGCTTGCAGCACTTGCCTCCACCTGCACCGGAACATCCTTCCGCAGATACGCGCCCCAGGGAAACTTCCGCGCCCGTTTGTCGAGCTGAGCCAAGTGCATGGCCCGGAACGCGCCGATGCGGGCGAGCACCCGGCTTGCGCCGCGCAGTTCGAGATTGGCGCGCCACACCTCGCGCCAGCCACCCCGCACCACAACCCCGCCGATCACCGGCTTCGGAGCCTTGAAGCCCCTGGCGCTTGCTTCGGCGCAGAGGTGCGGTTCAAGCCCCGGCGCCGCGGCCAGGAAAATTTCGAAATCGTCTTCGCCTGTCATGAGGGCGAAGCCAGGCCCAGCACCTTGCGCATGTGAGCGAGGATCAGATCACGCCCGCGCCCGCCGGTCTCGGCGGAGGCCCGGGAGGCGCTCTTCACGTACCAGCGGTCTTCAGCATAGCTTCCCATGTCGACGGCCTCCGGGCACATCGCCAGCATCAGCGAGGTTTCGCCTTCGCCCGCATGATCGAAGGGATAATCAGCAATCGTTTCGGCGGTCATCAGCGGATGAATCTTGATCCAGTTGAAGGGATCGTCACCGCCGGACTGCTTGGCATAATAGTCGGCCATCATGCTGTCGCCCCACCCGCCTTCACCACGGGATTATTCGAGAAAGGCGAAAATCGCCTGCCGGGCCCCGAACTTGAAGGCAAGGTCGGTCGGCATGCCCACCGCGAAATTCTCGGACTGGTGATGAATGAAGGCATGGATATTTCGGAAGCCCACCCGCAACAGGCCGGTGAACACTTCCCGCGCGAAGGGATGGAGAACGTTTGAGTCGACATGCACGGAGCCCATACCCTCCGGCGGCTCCACCGCATAGCTCGCCGCGCCGTAATAGAAGGGCGGCAGGATCACGATCTCCGCCTCCTTCTCGAGCATGTCCAAGGCCCGGGTGACAGCCAGCGTGTCCATGCCCAACGCCATGTGCTCACCGTGATACTCGAGCACGCCCAGCGGCAGCACGACAGGCGTGTTGGCCGCGATCGCAGACCTGATCTGGCGGGGCAGCATCATTTCATAGCGCATGGGCGGGGTATCTCCGTAGGCCCTCGACGGGGCGGCAAAGCTGTCCTAGTCTCCGGCACCGGATCACGGGGCGCAAGTCCCCGGAACACAGAGGGAGACGAAGGGTGGCTTCGGTCGAAATCGTTGACGTGCGCAAGAACTATGGCGACCACGAGGTGATCCATGGGGTGTCGATTCCCATTTCGGACGGGGAATTCCTGGCGCTGGTGGGCCCCTCAGGCTGCGGCAAGTCGACCCTGCTGCGGATGATCGCCGGGCTGGAGGACATCACCAGGGGCGACATCAGGATCGGCGACCGGGTCGTCAATGATCTGCCGCCGAAGGACCGGGACATCGCCATGGTGTTCCAGAACTACGCCCTCTACCCGCACAAGACGGTGGCCGAGAACATGGGCTTCGCGCTCAAGCTGCGCAAGACGCCAAAGGCCGAGATCGACGCGAGGGTGAAGAAGGCCGCGGAGATTCTGGACCTCGTTCCCTATCTCAACCGCTACCCGCGCCAGCTTTCCGGTGGCCAGCGCCAGCGCGTGGCCATGGGCCGGGCCATCGTCCGGGCCCCGCAGGTGTTCCTGTTCGACGAGCCGCTGTCCAACCTCGACGCCAAGCTGCGCGCGCAGACGCGGCTGGAGATCCAGAAGCTGCACGCCGAGCTGGGCGTGACCTCGCTGTTCGTCACGCACGACCAGGTCGAGGCCATGACGCTGGCGCAGCGCATGATCGTGATGAACGCCG
>DAISVW010000186.1:625-5416 GCA_036826695.1 Aestuariivirga sp. | reverse complement strand
GGCCCCAATGGCGCCGGCAAGACGACGGTGTTCTACATGATCACCGGCCTGATTGCCGCCGACAGTGGCCGGATCACCCTTGACGGCGCGGACATCACCCATCTGCCCATGTACCGGAGAGCCCGGCTGGGAATTGGTTATCTGGCGCAGGAAAGTTCGATCTTCCGCGGCCTCACGGTTGAGGAAAACATCAGCGCGGTGCTTGAACTGACCGAGAAGTCCAAAGCCAAGCGCGAGGCCAAGTTGGGCGCCTTGCTCGATGAATTCTCCATCGCCCGGATCCGGAATTCGCCGGCTGTCGCGCTGTCCGGTGGCGAGCGCCGCCGCGTCGAGATTGCCCGCGCCCTTGCCGCGGAGCCCGAGTTCATGCTGCTCGACGAACCCTTTGCCGGCATCGATCCGATTGCGATCAGCGACATCCGCAACCTGGTTCGTCAGCTCACTTCCAGGGGAATCGGGGTGCTCGTGACGGATCACAACGTGCGCGAGACACTCGAGCTCATCGACAAGGCGCTCATCATTCATGAGGGTCAGGTGCTGACCGAGGGAACCCCGCAGGAGATCGTCAGCAACCCGGACGTCCGGCGCTACTATCTCGGCGCCGATTTCAGCCTGTGAGAGGCTAGAGAAGCGCCATGGCGCTGAGACAGAGGTTGGAGCTCCGCCAGGGCCAGTCACTGGTCATGACGCCACAGCTGCAGCAGGCCATCAAGCTGCTGCAGATGTCGAACATCGAACTTCAGGCCTTCGTGGACCAGGAACTCGAGCAAAACCCCTTGCTGGAGCGCGACGAGCGGAGCGAAATCCGGAACCGCGCCGCCGGCCCCGCCGAGGCCCAGCCCGACATCGTCAATGCGATTCAGTCCTTGGCGGCGCCGGAGGAACGTCTGCGAACCCTCGATACCGATCTCGACAATGTCTACACCCACGAGTCGCGCGCCGATGCCGCCAACCGCGAGGCGGCCGAAGGCCCGAGGGATTCAAGCTGGTCATCGCTCAGGCCGCAGGGTGCGGGCTCGCTCAATGCCGAGGACCTCGACTTGGCCGCCGGGTTCACCCGGCAGCCGACCCTCGCCGAGCATCTGACCGGCCAGATGAATCTTCTGCTGACGGACCCTTCCGAGCGGCTGATCGGCCAGCATCTCATCGGCATGCTGAACGAGGCCGGCTATCTCACCGCCGACACGGCGAGCATGGCTGAAACGCTCGGCACGTCAGCCGCTCATGTCGAGACGGTGCTGAACAAGCTGCAAGCCGCCGATCCGCCCGGCGTGTTCGCCCGTGATCTCCGCGAATGCCTGGCCCTGCAACTGAGGGAGCGCGATCGTTTCGACCCGGCGATGGAAAAGCTGCTTGCGCATCTCGATCTGGTCGCCCGCCGCGACTATGCGGCTCTAAAGGGCCTTTGTCGCGTCGATCCGGAGGACCTGCAGGACATGATCGCCGAACTGCGCCGGCTCAACCCGAAGCCGGGGCATGCCTTTGGCGCCGAACCCGTTCAGCCGGTGATACCCGATGTCCTGGTGCGAGCCGCGCCGGACGGCAGCTGGATCGTCGAGCTCAATTCCGAGACGCTGCCGCGGGTGCTCATCAACAATCAATACCTGGCGCGGGTCTCCGCCACAGCGGCCCGGAGCGAAGACAGGATCTACCTTTCGGAATGCCAGGCCAACGCCGCCTGGCTCGTCAAGAGCCTCGACCAGCGTGCCCGTACCATCCTGAAAGTTGCCCGTGAAATCGTCCGCCAGCAGGACGCCTTCCTGGTGCTCGGTGTGCAGCATCTGCGCCCGCTCAACCTCAAAACGGTGGCCGCTGCCATCGGCATGCATGAATCGACCGTCAGCCGGGTCACGTCGAACAAGTACATGTCCACACCGCGCGGCATCTTCGAACTCAAATATTTTTTTACCACGGCGATCGCTTCTTCCAGCATGGAGGGCGATGCGCATTCGGCGGAAGCCGTGCGCCATCGCATCCGCGAACTCATTGCGGCAGAGGGCGAGGACGTCTTGTCGGATGATACGATCGTCGATCAGCTCAAGGCCGCCGGCATTGATATTGCCCGGCGGACCGTCGCCAAGTATCGGGAAGGCTTGGGGATTCCCTCTTCGGTTCAGCGCCGCCGCGAAGTCCGCGCCAGGCGCACGTAAGGGCGCTGACGCCAGCGGGCCAGTCCACGAAGGTTGATGATTGTTGTGCATATGCGTTCAAGATATTGCGCTGCAACACATGATTCAGCCGGTTTTCGCGCAAGCTTGATGGACCAGTTGACGGATTACATGAACGTGGCCATCTGTGTGCTTTGCGAAGCGGGGGGTTTGCGATCATGATGAAGTCTGAAACGTCTTACCGGCGTCTGGCCTGACGTTAAGGTTCCGCGTACATGATGCTCGACTTCCTCATCGACCGGCAATCGGTTCTGGCCAGCCTCAAGGTGCAGAGCAAGAAGCAGTTGCTGCAAGAGCTGTCACAGGCCATGGCCAATCGCGTGGCCATCGATCACCGTCTGATCTTCGAGACATTGCTGAAGCGCGAGAAACTGGGCTCGACCGGCATCGGCCAGGGCATCGCCATTCCACATGGCAAGCTGCCGTCGATTTCGCGCGTCTATGGGCTGTTCGCGCGGCTCTCCACGCCGGTCGATTTCGACTCCGTCGATGGCCAACCCGTCGATCTGGTGTTCGGCCTCCTGGCGCCAGAGCATGCGGGCGCCGACCACCTGAAGGCGCTCGCCCGCATTTCCCGGCTTCTGCGCGATGCGTCGGTGGTGGCCAAGCTACGGGGCACCGAGGATGCGGAAGGGCTCTATGCGATCCTCACCGAGCCCGCCGCCAACCCCGCGCCCAGCGCCTCTGCGGCGTGATCATCGGTCAGTGCACACTCATCGCCATCAGTTCATGCTCGAAGGCGCTGCCGAGAGCCGCCTCTCGCGAGGCTGAGATCGACACCGGCGTGCCATCGGCATTGTAGAGGCAAAAGAGCTTGGAATCGGGCGCCACGCTCGGCTGCGCACCGAGCAGCCGCTGGGCCTCGTTGACCTCGATCTCGCGGATATAGCCCAGGGCACCCTCGCCGAGCAGCGCGAGATCCTGAGGCGTCAATTCGGCGGTCTTCTTGTTGTCCATGGTGTTACCCTCCAATCTGAATGCGGCGGACCACCCGCCGCGGCTCGGGCCTTTCGAGATGAAGTTCCAGCAGGCCGTTCTCAAGTCGTGCCCCGATCACGTCCATGCCCTCAGCCAGCAGGAAGGTGCGGGCGAACTGCCGTGCCGCAATACCGCGGTGCAGGTAGGACTTGCCGTCCTCCTCCCTCTGGCGGCCACGGATCACAAGCTGGTTCTCTTCGACCGTCACGTCGAGTTCGTCGCGGTTGAAGCCCGCCACGGCCAGCGTGATGCGCAGCCTCTCCGCCTCGCCCTCCACACGTGGCAGGCGTTCGATGTTGTAAGGCGGGTAACCGTCGCCCGCGGTCTTGGACGCCCGATCGAGCATCCGCTCCAGCTCGTCAAAGCCGAGCAGGAGAGGCGATGAAAACATAGACAGTCGAGACATCTTGCCCTCGTCAAGCAGCAACCTGGCCGGAACCCTGAACAGGCATTCCTGGCTTCTTCCGTCATATGTGGAGCGCATCCTCCGGAATCAAGACGCCGCCCTTGACCATGACAGGGGCGGGGTGGTTTGATCCTCTTCAAGGGTCCGGGCTCCGCCTGCGGCTCGACCGGGCATTCACAACAGGGAGAAGATCGATGTTCAGACGTTTGTTTCTCGGCGCCGCCGCGCTGACCTTGTCGGCCGCCGCCGCCTTGGCCGCTGACACCAAACCGGCCATCGTGTTCGACATCGGCGGCAAGTTCGACAAGTCGTTCAACGAGAGCATGTTCAACGGTTCGGAGAAGTTCAAGGCCGAGACCGGCATCGACTATGGCTCGTTCGAGATTGCCAATGAGGCGCAGCGCGAACAGGCGATCCGCAACTTCGCCGACCAGGGCTATTCGCCGATCATCGCCGCGGGCTTCGCCCAGGCGGCCGCCGTAGAGAAAGTGGCCAAGGAATACCCGGACCTCAACTTCGCCATCGTCGACATGGTGGTGGATCTCCCCAACGTCCAGTCCATCGTGTTCAAGGAGCATGAAGGCTCCTATCTCGTCGGGCTGCTCGCCGGCATGGCCAGCAAGTCCGGCAAGGTCGGCTTCGTGGGCGGCATGGACATCCCGCTGATCCGCAAGTTCGGCTGCGGCTATGCCCAGGGCGTCAAGGCGGCGCGTGCCGACGCCACCATCTTCCAGAACATGACCGGCGATACCGGCGCTGCCTGGAACGATCCTGTGAAGGGCGGCGAAATCACCAAGGGCCAGATGGCCCAGGGGGCGGACGTTGTCTACGCCGCGGCGGGCGCCACCGGCCTTGGCGTTCTCCAGGCCGCTGCCGACGGCGGCGCGCTGTCGATCGGCGTCGACGCCAACCAGAACTACCTCCACCCCGGCAAGGTGCTCACCTCGATGCTGAAGCGCGTCGATGTGGCCGTCTACAACGTGATGAAGTCGGGCAAGGAAGGTACCTTCAAGCCGGGCATCCTGTCGCTCGGCCTCGCCGAAGACGGCGTCGGCTATGCCATGGACGACAACAACAAGCCGCTGGTGACGGCGGAGATGCAGGCTGCTGCCGAAAAGGCCAAGGCCGACATCATCTCGGGCGCCATCAAGGTGCACGACTACACCGCCGACAACACCTGCCCGGTGCAGTGAACGGCAAGCGCCTCGCCGCTTCCCCTTAGCCGGGGAAGCGGCGCAG
>DAISVW010000186.1:0-615 GCA_036826695.1 Aestuariivirga sp. | reverse complement strand
ACAACCCACGCCGCCCTCTCATCCAACGACAGCTCCACCGCCTCCAACCCCTGCCCGGTTCTGTTACTGTCACGCGCCTCGCCGCTTCCCCTTCGCCGGTTATGCGGCGCAGCCGGGACCATCCGGCTCAGATGAAGGGACGCCATGACTCCCGCCATCGAACTGATCGGCATCGACAAGCGGTTTGGCTCCGTCCACGCCAACAAGGACGTGACCCTGGCGGTGGCTGCAGGGTCGATTCATGGCATCGTCGGCGAGAACGGGGCCGGCAAGTCGACGCTGATGTCGATCCTGTTCGGCTTCTACCATGCCGACAAAGGCGAAATCCGGGTCAGGGGCCAGCCGGTCCGCATCCGCTCTTCTTCCGATGCCATCGCGCTGGGTATCGGCATGGTGCACCAGCATTTCATGCTGGTTGAACCGTTTACGGTTCTCGAAAATGTGGTGCTGGGGGCGGAAGGCGGCGCACTGATCGGCCCGGCACTCGACAAGGCCCGCGCCGAACTTCTGCGGCTGGCCAGGGATTATGAACTGGAGGTCGATCCGGACGCCACCGTCGGCGAATTGCAGGTCGGCCTGCAGAAGCGAGTCGAAATCCTGAAAGCCCTCTACAGG
>DAISVW010000185.1:0-5456 GCA_036826695.1 Aestuariivirga sp. | reverse complement strand
CAAGGAGCCGGTGGTGGTGCGCGCTGATCTCGGGGCCAAGGGCGTGTTCTACCGCGTGCGCCTCGTGGGCTTCGAGAGCCAGTCTGAGGCCGGCAGCGAATGCGCGCGCCTCAAGGAAAAAGGCGTGAAGTGCTTCATCAGCAAGTCCGCATCCTGATCTGACCAGGGCACTGAAGCGGCGGAGGCCGCAGCGCCCGGCCGGCAACCGCCCCGTCATCGCGCGGCCGCTTCGCTAACGGCACATTAACATGAGCTGACCTAAGGTCAGCTCATGTTTCATATTGCTGATTTCCAGCGGCTGATGGCAGCGCCCGGTGAGTCTCCCAGCGATACTGCGGCGAATCCCTCTCGCGATTGGCTGTCGCTCAGGGCGCTTGTGGAGGCCGCGCATGCGCGGCTGGCGCATGATCTGATCGGCCGGATCCATCTGCAGCCACCCTCGTTTTTCGAGCGCCTGGTGATCGATGTGCTGGTCGCCATGGGTTACGGCGGTGGCCGGGCGGCCATGACACGCTGTCTCGGGCGCTCATGGGATGGTGGTGTCGATGGCATGATTCTGCTCGATGAACTGGGCTTCAATTCGATCTTCATCCAGGCCAAGCGCCTGAAGCCCGGCGTGGCGGTTCCGATCTCTGCCGTGCGCGACTTTGCCGGAAGCCTTGAATCCTGCCGCGCCAGCAAAGGCGTTCTGGTAACCACCACGCATTTCTCCTCCAGTGCCCGGGCCTTCTGCGCCAGCATTTCGCGGCATGTCGTCCTGATCGACGGCGCCCAGTTCTCCCGGCTGATGATACGCCACAACATCGGCGTCACCGTGCTGGGCAGCCTCGTCCTGAAGGAAATCGACAGCGACTACTTCAAGCCGACATCCGGCGGCTGCGCCCGCTAGACCATGGCGCAGCTGGGGAAAACCTGCAGGCCGGACGTTTGCGCTGCCCCCGGGCTTGGCTATGCTGCTGCCCATGCCGCTCAATCTCATAAAGCTGTGCGTCGGTGTCAGCGACATCGAGGAACTGGAAAGCTGGGTCAGGGACTGCCGCAAGGGCCGCGACAGCCTGGATCACGTCACTCGCATGTTCCCCAAGCGCAGCGCCGAAATCCTTCCCGGAGGCTCGCTCTACTGGGTCATTCGCGGCACGGTGCTGTGCCGCCAGCCGATTGCCGCGCTCGAGCCGGTGACCGGCGACGACGGCATCGAGCGTTGCCGCATTCTTTTCAAACCGCAAATCATTCACGTGCGCCCCACGCCGAAACGCGCGTTCCAGGGGTGGCGCTATCTCGAGGCGGCGGACTCGCCGCCGGATCTGCCGAAGTCCAGCCGCGTTGAGGGCATGCCGGCACAGATGCGGCGGGAGCTCGCGGAACTGGGGCTGCTGTGATGCTGCTCCAATTCCTGAATTGAATGACCCTTTATTGACCTGCCAGAGCTTCTTCCCTCAAGGGGGAGAGAAACACGAGCTTGCTTCCAGCTACACTCATTCCGCTCTAGCGTCGCGGGCGGTCGGCTTTCAATATTGGCAAGCCGAGCATCGATGACAGCGGGGCAGCTTTCTTGCTCAGCAAGCTCATGCCGATCAGGGATGACAGCGGCGCCGGATTGTTGCTGAGCAACGGCATGCCGATCAGGCTGGAGAAGCTGCGATCATGTCCGGTCAGGGGCGGCATGCCGATGACTTTCGACATCGGCGTTGCGTCGTCGGAAAGCAGCGGCATCATCATGGCGCTCGACAGCGGAGCGCCTTCGTCCCACATGCGTTCCACCTTGGGTTCCGGCATGCCGGTGGGGATCGGGTTGTGGGAATCAAGGATTTGCTCCGCCGCCAACCCCGAGCCGAACGGCGCGAAAACCGTCACCAGGGAGCCTCCGGCCTCCACGCCTTTGGCATAGATGCGGGCATCGGCGAGCAGCACGCGGTTCTGGGCAATCTGTGCCGCAATGGCCGACAGCGGCGTCTTCGAGGCTGGTGGCGTCACCACATGAACGTCCCTGAAGCCTTCCTCGCGCAGTTCCGCGGCGGCCTTGCGGGCGGTTTGCTCGCTGGAATACATCCGGTTGATTTCAGTGGTCATGCTGGTTTCCTCTCGATGTGGATAAGGTGGTGGTTCATCTGACGTGGGCGGCGCGGTGGCTCGTTCCCTGCGGCCCGCGAACGAGTCGGTAACAAATTACGAGGGTGGCGGCGAGCAGGATCACCTCCAGCCCATAGACGGAGAGATAGGGCATGACGGTTCCCGACCCGGCGAACGAACCCACCGTATCGCGGATGACCGCGCCCAGCGCAATCCCACAGCCGGCCGCCGTCGCCTGCACGGCTCCCCACGCTCCAAGCGCCAGGCCGCGCTGATCTTCGGGCGCGTGGAGCATGGTTGCCGTCAGTGTTCCGTGTCCGAAAAGCCCGCCGCCGATACCGATCAGCAGCGTGCCAAGCCCGAACACCAGCGGAGATCCCAGCGGCGCTGCCGCGATGATCATGAGAAAGGCGGGTATGCCCGCCAGCGCGCCCAGCGCCGCCATCCGGAATGCGTCGAACCCCCGGCTCAGCACATGAGAGGCGAGGCTGAAGCCGATGAGCCCACCGCCAGCCAGCGCCGCCGTCAGCAATGTGGTGCGCGATACGTTCAGGCCGAGAACCTGGCCGCCATAGGGCTCCAGCATCACGTCCTGCATGCTGAAGGCCAGCGTGCCGAGGCCAACCGCCACCAGCCGTGCAAAGGCCCTGTCGCCGGCAATGAAACAGGCCCAGGCCTCCTGAAAGCTTGGGTCGGCCGGCTGGCCCGGGAGCCGTCTGGCTCCGCCGCGGGCCTCCTGTTTCCACACCGCGATGCCGGTGAGGATGAGGGTCGCGACGCCCGCGCCCTGAATCACCTGAACCAGCCTGCCATGCGAGAAATCGGCGAGCAGCGCTCCGAAAATCAGCGCACTGACGATCGAGCCCGCCAGCAGCGATACATACATGAGCCCCACCACATTGGGTTGCTTCTCGGGCGGCGTCAGATCGGTGGCGAGCGCCAGTCCCGCCGTCTGGCTGATATGCAGCCCGGCGCCGACCAGCAGGAAAGCAACCGCTGCCGCGGCCTGGCCCACCCAGGCGGGAACTTCCGCGGCATGGCCCTGGCGCGCCAGCACAAGGAGCGCGAAAGGCATGATGGCGAGGCCGCCGAATTGCAGCATGGCGCCCTTGTAAATGAACGGAACGCGTTTCCAGCCGAGTTCGGAACGGTGGGTGTCCGACTTGAAACCGATGAGCGCCCGGAACGGCGCGAAGACCAGCGGCAGCGCCAGCATGACAGCCACCAGCGAGGCTGGCACATGCAGTTCGACGATCATCACCCGGTTCAGCGTGCCGACCAGCAGCGCCAGCGTCATGCCGGCGGAAACCTGGAACAGCGAAAGCCTCAGCAACCGCTCGATCGGCACATCGGCCGTCGCGGCGTCCGCAAAGGGAAGATATCTCGTGCCGAGCCCGATCCAGGCCCGCATCACGCTCTGGCTGAGACGGTTCATGCGCCCTTGTCCGGCGGTTGGTGCTGCAACCCGTTCATGATTTGCGGGAGGCGCGCGGAGCCATTGTCCCCGCTCGCCTCTCGCAATGTCGTGACCATCCCCCTGGCACCGCCGCAGCCGCTTTCGGGGGAAAGCCGCGCCAGCGGTGCCGGTGGGGAGGGACCATCTACTTCAAGGTGATCGCCGTGCTGTCCTCGAGCGAGGCCAGTTTGGCGTCCGCGTCGGGAGCCACCGTCACGGTAATGACGTAGCCCTGATCGGTCTTGAGGACGTTCGAGGCCACCGGCGCGATGGTGGTCTCGGCCGAAGCGGCCTTCGCCGCCGCGCTGCCCTGGAAGAACTGCGACATCCAGGTGGTGTGCGTCATGACCGACGCATGCACCACCAGCGAGGTGACCGCCACGCCGCCGATGAACAGCGGCAGCCCGACGGTCGGGTTGACGACGCACCAGATTTTTCCTTGGTTCATGTCAATGACCTCCTACTTCAGCCAAGGCGAATAAACATACGCCAGCAGGTGTGCGAAGAGAGCGATCACGAAGAACACGCGCGAGCCGTCGATGACGTGCTTGTGCAGCTCTTCTGCCTCCTTGATGGTGAGGCCGGTAGGCCGCACCAAGTTGGGATCGTCTGCCATCTAGCTTGTACCTCCAGATTTAGACTACTTCCGTGCTGGACCCGCACGCAGGTTTCTCGTCATTTCATCAACAACAAGACGTGTTTTAGGTGCAGAGCACCTTCCTTCCCCTCACGGGTTGGGAACCGACAATTCCGGATACTCCTTTGCCATGCTGAAGCCGTAGAGCGGCTTGTTCACGCCCTGGTGGCAGGTGGCGCAGTTGACCTTGAGAACATCGCCCATCGGGCCCTTGCGGTTGGCCGGGAACACATCGGTGAGCGAGTCCATGTAGGTCTGGTTGACATTGCCCACCATCTGCAGACCGTGCCAGGCGGTGACGCGCTGCGGCCGGCTTTCCTTCCAGCTGCTGAAGATCCGCGAGTTGTGGCAGAAGGTGCAGTTGACGCCCAGCCCGGAGGACATGTGCATCATCAGCGCATAGGTCTTCTCGGTGCTCTGGATCGAGCCGCCGGTGCCGCCCGGAAGTGCCGTGGAGGCGATGACCCGGATGTTGGCGCCAGGCTGCAACAGTGTGGTGAACGGGTCGTAGGGCAGCGAGGCATAGGCTGGGACCTCCATGCCGGCCACGTTCTGGCCGTCGCGGCTCGCCGCCATGCCGCCCGCCTGTTTAGGGCCGGGGTCGATGGCCCAGACATTGGCCGGCACCGGCTGGCCGCGGTGGCAGGTGTAACAGGTCACGCCCGTTGCCTGCACATGGGTCTGGTACTTGCTGTTGATGGTTCTGGTCATCTGCAGCATGCGCCGCGCCACGACCTTGGTGTAGACCTCGTCGGACGCCATGTTCTCGACATTGTGGCAATAGGCGCAGCCGGCATTGTCGCCTTCCTGCGGGGCGACCCAGGTGGTGATGGCGCCCATCAGCCGGTTGAACTGCGCGGTGTCGAGATCGCCCAGCACCTGCACATTCTTGTAGTTTTCGGGATCGTCCTTCACCAGCACGCCGTCGTTCTCCACGGGGTCGTCGGGCACCGGCGCCTTGTTGAGGGCGGCGAGCATTTCGGCGCGGCGCGGATTGGTGATCTGCTCCATGCCGAGGCCGCGGTAGCCCAGCTGCTCGGAGTGCATCGGCGGGCGCTCCCATTGCAGCATCATGGGGATGGTGAGCAGGGTCACCACGACGATGCCGAGCAGGGCGGCGGTGAGGGTGGAGGCGGAGAGTTTCATGTCGGCATGCCTCCTATTGCGCCACGCCCGTGGGATCGAGAACCGGCGCCGTCATGTCCAGCGGGTAGACGGGCGCGACGCCATGCTTCACCGCCCACAGATACCAGTTGTCGACCACGGTGCCGGTCAGCAGGATGCCGATGCCGC
>DAISVW010000184.1:0-5480 GCA_036826695.1 Aestuariivirga sp. | reverse complement strand
CGCCAGCCGGCTCGCCGCGGACACGTTGAGCGCCGCCTGGGTGGGCGCGTCGGTGACGCCGGAAACCCTGAGGCCATGGTTGCCCTGAAAGCGCTTCAGGGCATCTTCCGTGGCGCTGGTGAAGAGCTCCGCGAACTCGGCCTGTACGCCTTCGGCCCGCAGATAGCCTTCGATGAACAGGCGCTGGTTCAAAACCGCGACGGCCTTGCCCTTCGATCCCTTCTTGAGGTTCGCGCGCGGCACCTGCGGCCAGCCGCCGTCAGCGACGATCTTGGCGTATTTCTCGGCCATCGCCTGCATGTTGGCGGCGCTATCGGACGTCACGAAGGGCGCGACGCTGCCGTCATTGACGATCCGGCTCTCGGTTGTGGATGGAATGCCCGAGCCGGCACTGCGCGCGGCGTTCGGGGCGGCGGCGTTCCGATTGGGGACGCCCACATCATTATTCTTGCGCTTCAGACGCGAAAACAGGGAATTTTCATTATCGGCCTTGACCGGCTCGGGGGCGGCGACCGCGGTGACGAGCAACACGACAATCGCCATAGCAAATGCCCGTCCCACGACCACTGGCAACGCCGACGACCACAGCTTCATCATCATTCCCTTTACCTACACGGGCTACGCCCCGCGCCAACCGGCTAAGGGCCACGAATCCCATAACAGTTCGATCGACGCCCGTCAAAAACGAGGCAATCTTCCGCCATGGTTGGCCCGGCAAATGCGGCAGGAATGAGATGCCGGAAAGAATCAGGACCGTGCTGCGGCAATTCTGCCACAACACGGTCCGTCAGGCCGCTTGCAGGGGCGGTACCAGCGAATTTCACATGCGGTAAAGGATCTGGTCGGTCCAATAGCGCTCAAGCCGACCGAGCCACTTGTTGATGCTATCGAGTTCATGGGGCCCCAGGCCAACCACCTGCTCGCCGGCCATCATCTGGCGGTCAAAGAGCGCGTCGATACGGCCGCGGATCGCCTTGCCCTTGTCGCTCAGCCGGATTCTCACCGAGCGGCGGTCGGTCGACGAACGCTCGTAGTGTACATAGCCCGCCTCCACCAACCGCTTGAGATTGTAGGAGACATTGGAACCCTGATAATGCCCCCTGCTCTTGAGCTCTCCGGCAGTCAACTCCGCATCGGCGATGTGGTAGAGCAAGAGCGCCTGAACGGGGTTGACGTCAGATTCGCCGTGGCGCTCGAAATCATCCTTGATGACCTCGAGAAGACGCCGGTGAAGCCTTTCGATCAGGCTCAAGGCCTGAAGATACCGCGACTTGAGCGGGTGACCAGAAGCCTCTTCGCCGCCTTCCGAGAAGCGCATCATCTCCGTAGGTTCAAACCGCATGACGACCTCGTTGTTGCGCCGGGTCCGGCTTTCTGCCGGACCAAGACGCGCGCATCCGGAGACTAGGGTTGCCCGCTTAACAGTATGCACAACGAGGTGAGTAAAAATCGTCTTAGAATTGCCCTGGGATTGATCAACGCGCGTTAGGCTTTACAGATTCCTCCTCGGCAACCTGCCGGTGCGGTGCCGGTTGCGGAAGCGCGCCAAGTCTTGTTAGACAATGGCCATGACCAAGCCAACCGATGCCAGCCCCGCATTTCCCGCCATCCGCATGCGCCGCAACCGGCGCACCCCATGGTCACGCGCCCTGGTGCGCGAGAACACGCTCACCGCGCATGACCTGATCTGGCCGGTGTTCGTGATCCCCGGCCGCAACCGCACCGAGGAGGTTCCCTCGATGCCGGGCGTCATCCGCTACTCGGTTGATCTCCTCGTCGACAGGGTGAAGGAAGCAGCCGACCTCGGCATTCCCGCCGTCGCGCTGTTCCCGAACACGCCGCCGGAACTTCGCTCCGCCGATGCCCGCGAAGCGTTCAACGCCGACAATCTTGTCTGCCAGGCGGTGCGGGCGATCAAGAAAGCCGTGCCGGGGATCGGGGTCATGTGCGACGTGGCACTCGACCCCTATACCAGCCATGGCCATGACGGCCTGATGGAGGGTGACGAGATCCTGAACGACGCTACCCTCAACGCATTGGTGAAACAGAGTCTGGTGCAGGCCGATGCCGGCTGCGATATCATCGCGCCCTCGGACATGATGGACGGGCGCATCGGCTACATCCGCGCGGCGCTGGAAAAGCGCAGCCTGAAACACGTGCAGATCATGTCCTACAGCGCCAAGTATGCAAGCGGCTTCTATGGCCCGTTCCGCGCCGCCGTGGGCTCCTCGGGTACCCTGAAAGGCGACAAGCGCACCTACCAGATGGACCCCGCCAACAGCGACGAGGCAATCCGCGAGGTGGCTCTCGATCTCGCCGAGGGCGCGGATATGGTGATGGTGAAGCCGGGCCTTCCCTATCTCGACATCGTGCGCCGGGTGAAGGAGCATTTCGGCGTGCCCACCTTCGCCTATCAGGTGTCGGGCGAATACGCGATGATCATGGCCGCCTGCCGCAACGGCTGGCGCGACCCCGCAAAAGTGGTGCCGGAAGCGCTGATGGCCTTCAAGCGCGCCGGAGCCGACGGCGTTCTCACCTATTTCGCCGTGGATGTGGCGAAAAGCCTGAAAGCCTGAGGCTATTTCGCGCGGTCGAGGTTCTGGAACCGGGCGATGAGCGAAGATGTATCCCAGCGGCCGCCGCCCAGCTTCTGCACCTCGGCGTAAAACTGATCGACCAGTGCCGTCACCGGCAGCGGCGCGCCGTTGCGGCGCGATTCGGCGAGGCAAATCCCGAGGTCCTTGCGCATCCAGTCGGCGGCGAAGCCAAAGTCGAACTTGCCCTGGATCATGGTCTTGTGCCGGTTTTCCATTTGCCACGAGCCGGCGGCACCCCTGGAAATCACCTCGACCACCGCTTCCATGTCGAGGCCGGCCTTCATGCCGAAATTGACCGCCTCCGCCAGCCCCTGCACGAGTCCGGCGATGGCGATCTGGTTCACCATCTTGGCAAGCTGGCCGGAGCCCGGCGGCCCCAGCAACTTCCTCATGCGCGAGTAATGGGCAATCAGCGGCTCGGCTCTCGCATAGTCCTCCACCGTCCCGCCGCACATCACCGTCAATACCCCGTTCTCGGCTCCGGCCTGGCCGCCCGACACCGGGGCATCGACGAAGCCCACGCCTCTCGCGAAGGCCGCGGCCTGGAGTTCGCGCGCCACGGTCGCGGAAGCGGTCGTGTGATCGACGAAAACCGCGCCGCGCTTCATGGTCTGAAACGCGCCTTCCGGACCCACCGTCACCTGGCGCAGGTCGTCGTCGTTGCCAACACAGGCGAAAACGAAATCGGCATCGGCCGCCGCCGCAGCGGGCGTGGCAGCCACCTGGCCCTTGAAGGTGCCGGCCCATCTAGCGGCTTTCGCCGCAGTCCGGTTGTAGACGGTGACGTCAAGCCCGCCACGGGTCACCAGATGGCCAGCCATCGGAAAACCCATCACGCCCAGTCCAATCCAAGCCGCCCGCATCATTAACCATTCCTCATGACAATCGCCTTGTCCTAGTGGATCGGTGATCGCGAATCAATTGATGGCCTTCGCCAAGCCTTTGCATGAGCCGCCAGCCGTGGCATTATTGCCGGCATTGTCACATTTCCGGAGTTGACAGGCGTGAGCATCGAGCGGCGGAACTTCCCGCAGTTCTTCATTACCGCACCTTCGCCGTGCCCCTATCTTCCCGGGCGGGTCGAGAGAAAGGTGTTCACGCATCTGGTCGGCCACGATGCGCGGAGCCTGAACACGCAGTTGAGCCAGGGCGGCTTCCGGCGGAGCCAGAACATCGCCTACCGCCCGGCCTGCGATGGCTGCTCGGCCTGCGTATCGGTGCGGGTGCCGGTCAACACCTTCGCCCTGACCGGCAGCTTCCGCCGCACCCTGAAGGTGAACGGCGACATCGAGGCCACGGTGGTCAGGAGCGAGGCAACCTCGGAGCACTATTCCCTGTTCCGCAGCTACATCGACCAGCGCCACAGCGACGGCGGCATGGCCGACATGTCGGTTCTGGATTTCTCGGCGATGATCGACGACAACTTCGTCGACAGCCGGCTTGTCGAGTATCGCGTCCGCAGCGAAGGCGGACGGCTTGCCGGCGCGGTTCTGATCGACATTCTGGGCGATGGCATCTCGATGATCTACAGCTTCTACGATCCGGAGGACTTCCGCCGCAGCCTTGGCACCTACATGATCCTCGACAACATCGCGCGGGTGCGGCGGCTGGGATTGCCTTATCTCTATCTGGGCTATTGGGTTCAGGGCTCGCGCAAGATGGATTACAAGTCGCGGTTCCTGCCGCAAGAGCGTCTGACCCCAGATGGCTGGATGCTGCAGAAGGCATTGACGCGATAGCAAGTTCCATTCGGCCGATAGCATAGTGTTTTCTCGCCGTATCGTCGCGTTAAGGGTATGGGTTCCGAAAGGTAAGTCTGAACAGCGCGAGGCAGCCAGTTCCGATGCGTCAGTCCTGCCAGCAGACATGATCCCTTATCTGAGAAGCAGGATTAAGCTGTGGATGTTGGCCCGAAGGTCCAGCTCCAAGGAACAGGATTCCTGGCATCCCCGAGGCATGGCCGTCGCGGGACCGTCATGATGTCATCGGACATACTGCACAGTCGACTTGGAGAAGACAAATGTTGATCGTGAGGCTTTCGAAGATTGCGCTGGTAGCGGCGGCAGGCCTGTTCTGTCTGCTCGTGGGCTATAACAACATCGTTGATTACGATAGTAATTTCGCGTTCGTGCAGCATGTGCTGACCATGGACACAACGTTCCCAGAGAACGCAGTGCGCGACGGTCGCGCCATAGCCGACCCGCAGCTTCACCGCGCTGCCTACTGGCTCATCATCGCGGCGGAACTGGCTGTTGGCATTTTGTGCCTCGCTGGCGCGCTTCGCTTGCTTCTTGTGGTTTCGGGACCGGCCGAGCGCTTCAATCAAGCGAAGTCGATCGCGGTGCTGGGACTGACTGGCGGCATGCTGTTCTGGTTCCTCGGCTTCATCGTGGTGGGCGGCGAATGGTTCCAGATGTGGCAGTCGCAGATCTGGAACGGCCAGGAGGCTGCTTTCCGGTTCATCGGTTGTATCGGCCTGATCCTCGTATTCCTGAGCTTCGAAGACAGGTAGAGCACGATCCGGATCTTCCGAAACAGTGGCGTTCGGCCGAACTGGCATGCAATTGAGCCGGGCTGGTGACCCGGTCGAACTGTCGGACGCCTCCACGGCGCGAAAGGCCCCGCCCCTGAGGGTGCGGTGGCGACGGGCGTCCGGTTCGCAGAATTCCTCATGACGACCCCCAGTGCTGGTTTCAGACCGCTCCTGCCGGTCCGCGCCATCGCGAGCGAACGGCGCTGTTTCAATCAGCTCGGGTCATGCTCCGGTAACATTGCCAAGCACGAAATAAGTCAATACGCATCCTTTAATTTAGTTGACGTAGCGTCCGTTTATTGTAGAAAATTCCAAACCCGCTGAGTTTTCGGGGTCAGTCATTGTGGAGA
>DAISVW010000183.1:0-5523 GCA_036826695.1 Aestuariivirga sp. | reverse complement strand
ACAAGGCCGACCTTGCGGCCAATGAAAGCCCGGTCAACAACCAGATCGACCGTATCGCCTCGGCGTTCGGTACGCGGTCATAAACACAAAGCCCGGCGGTGAGGCCGGGCTTCGTCACTCCGCGCTGGCGGATGATTACTTCTTCAGGAACGAGAACTTCTGGTTGAACTTGGACAGGCGGCCGCCGCGGTCCAGCAGGGTCTGCTGACCGCCGGTCCAGGCCGGGTGCGACTTGGGGTCGATGTCCAGGTTCATGGTGTCGCCGGCCTTGCCCCAGGTGGAACGGGTCTGGAACTTGCTGCCGTCGGTCATCACCACGGTGATCATGTGATAGTCGGGGTGCACGCCTTGCTTCATGGCCAAATCTCTCTCTGTGGCGGGTTCTTCCCGCATGGGAAATGCTGAATTCCGGTTTCGGCGGGGCCTATACAGGAGTTGCCGGTGGCAGGCAAGGGCGGCAGCCTGTCCCGCTTCCATTCGGCATTCTATCGGCTAGAAGGCTGTCATGAGCAATCTTTACGAAGAAGAGGCGCGGCGGCGGCCCAAGGGCCGTAACCTCAGGCCGCTGCTGCGCCTGACGCCGTTCCTCAGGCCCTATGGCCGCCAGATGCTGCTCGCGCTGATCGCCCTGCTGGCGGCGGCGGGCGCCACGCTGGCGGTGCCGCTCGCCGTGCGGCGGATCATCGCTCATGGCTTCTCCTCGGACAACGCCGCCCTTGTCGACAAGTATTTCATCGCCATGATGCTCGTGGTCGTGGTGCTGGCGGTGGGCTCGGCGCTGCGCTTCTATTTCGTGATGTGGATCGGCGAGCGGGTGGTGGCCGACATCCGCGATGCCGTCTTCAGCCATCTTCTGAACCTCAGCCCCGGCTGCTTCGAGACTCAACGCACCGGCGAGGGGGTGTCGCGGCGCACCGCCGACACCACGCAGATCAAGGCGGCGTTTTCCTCGACGGCGTCCATCGCGCTCCGCAATGTTGTGATGCTGATCGGCGCCATCGTGATGATGGTGGCAACGAGCCCCAAGCTTGCCGGCCTGTCGCTGCTGGCGCTGCCGCTCATCGTGCTGCCGCTGGTCACCTATGGGCGGAGGGTGAGAAGCCTCTCGCGCAGCGCCCAGGACACGCTCGCCTCCTCCGCCGCCTTCGCGCAGGAGCGCCTTTCCGCCGTCCCGACCGTGCAGGCCAATGTACAGGAAAGTGCCGCCCGCGCCAAGTTCGGCGCCGCCACGGCCGCGGCTTTCACGGCGGCCGCCCGGCGCACGTTGGCGCGCGCCGTGCGCACCGCGCTGAGCATCGGCGGGGCGGCGGGCGCGGTGGCGAGCCTCCTCTGGCTCGGGGCCAGCGCGGTGATCGCCGGCAGCATGTCGGCCGGAACGCTCAGCCAGTTCCTGATCTACGCCATCCTGGCGGCAAGCTCGATGGGGCAATTGTCGGAGGTGTGGGGCGAGGTGCAACTGGCGGCGGGCGCTGCCGAGCGGATCTCCGAACTGCTCGACGAGAAGCCGGCGATTGCCGCACCCGCCGATCCACGGCCCCTGCCGCAGCCGCCCAAGGGCGAGCTGGCCTTCGAGAAGGTGAGCTTCGCATATCCCACGCGCCCCGAAAGCCCCGCGCTTTCCAACGTGTCCTTCTCGGTCGCAACCGGCGAAACGGTGGCCATCGTCGGCCCATCGGGTGCTGGCAAGTCTACTGTCTTCTCGCTCGTCCAGCGCTTCTTCGACCCGCAGGCGGGCCTCGTTCTGGTCGATGGCGTCGATGTGAAGACGGCGGTTCCGCAGGAGGTGCGGGCCCGTATCGCGGTGGTGCCGCAGGAAATCGTGATCTTCTCGGGCAGCATCCTCGACAACATCCGTTTCGGCAAGCCTGAGGCCAGTGACGATGAGGTGATGGCGGCCGCCCATGCGGCCCGCGTCGACGAATTCGCGGAGCGCCTGCCCATGCGCTACGATACCGAAGTGGGCGCGCGCGGCGTCACCCTGTCAGGCGGCCAGCGCCAGCGCATCGCCATTGCCCGCGCCATCCTGCGTGACGCGCCGATCCTGTTGCTCGATGAAGCCACGAGTGCGCTTGACTCCGAGAGCGAGGCCTTCATCCAGCAGGCGATCGAGAAGCTCACCGCCAATCGCACCACGCTGGTCATCGCCCACCGGCTCGCCACGGTGCGTAACGCCGACCGTATCCTGGTGCTCGACGGCGGCGAACTGGTGGCCGAGGGCACGCATGCCGAATTGACGGCCAGCAGCCCGCTCTATGCGAGGCTCGCCAAGCTGCAGTTCCAGGCGCCGGCGGCGTGAGCTGCGGCGGCTTTTGCATCAGAAGGGATCGCGGTGTGTTGTTTGGTTCTGGCCGTCATGCCAGCGCAAGCTGGCATCCCGCTTTTACTTGACAGATAAGCTGGACCCCAGCCTTCGCTGGGGTGACGGGGAGTGGGAAGCGGTCAGCACGCGCTGAAGCGGCCCAGTTCACCGCTCGGTGAGTTTCAGCTCAATCCTGCGGTTTCGTGATTTCGCTTCCTCGGTAGAGCCCGGGTCGATCGGCTGGAATTCGCCGAAGCCCGCCGCCACCAGATGCTGCGGCGACACGCCGTTGGCGATCAGGAAATTGACAACCGCGATGGCGCGCGCCGCCGACAGCTCCCAGTTGGATTTGAACTGCGACGACTGGATCGGGTCGGCGTCGGTATGGCCGTCGACCCGCAAAACCCAGGCGATGTCCGGGGGAATCTCCCGCTCCAGCTGTTTCAGCGCGTCGGCGAGCTTCAGCATCTCGGCCTTGCCCTCTTCGTTGAGCGCCGGCTGGCCCTTGGGAAACAGCACTTCGGCCTGAAACACGAAGCGGTCGCCGACCACCAGCACATCGGCGCGCTGCGAAAGAATCTGCCGCAGCCGCCCGAAGAACTCGGAGCGGTAGCGGGTCAGTTCCTGAACCCGTTGCGCCAGCGCCGAGTTGAGCCGCTTGCCGAGATCGGTGATCTGGGCTTCCGATTCCTTGTTCTTGACCTCGGCGTCGGAGAGCATCGCGTTGAGGGTTTGCAGCTGGCGGCGCATGGCGGCGATCTGCTGGTTCAGCAGTTCCACCTTGGCCAGGGCCTCGGAGGAAATGTTCTTTTCCTTGTCGAGCGCCGTCTGCAGGCCGCTGATGGTGATATTGGCGCTGTCACCCTTCTGGCCGGCGTTCTCGAGGAGGGCCGAGAGTTCGGCGCTCTTGGTCTTCTCGGCGGCGAAATCATCCTGCATGGCGAGAAGGTTCGACTCCATGTCGGCCTTGGCCGCCTGCTCGAGCGCCAGCAGCTGCGTCAGTTCGGCGATCTGGGCGCGCAGCTGGCCGAGTGCGGTATCCTGGCCGCTGATCTGCCGCGCCAGCAGAAACTGCGCCACCATGAAGCACGAAAGCAGGAAGGTGATGACCAGCAGAAGCTGCGCCATCGCATCGACGAAGCCCGGCCAGTAGGCGTCTTCGCTGCCGCGCCCGCGGCGTCTGAGAAGACCGGCCATTTACGGACGCTCGTCCTCGCCGCGCGACCGCGCCGGGGTGCGCGACAGATTTCCCGTGGCGCGGATCAGCAGGCGCTGGATCTCGTTCTGCTGGGTCTGCTGGCCCTGCGCCCATTGCCGGAGGGTTTTCTGCTCTTCGCGCATCTGTTCGACGAGGCCCGCCACCGCGTCCGCCAGTTGCTCGATGGATTCGCGACTGGCGCCAGCGGTGCCGCCGGTCTGCTTCTGGTTCTCGATCGTGAAACTCAGGCGGTCGATGGCCCGCAGCAGGGCCTGGACTTCGCTTCTGGGCAGTTGCGGCGCAAGACCGGCCGCCGGAGCCTGCACCTGCTGGCCTTCGCCCGCCGCGATGTCGGTGATGCTGGACAGCCAGTCCTCGAGGTCGATGTAGAAGCGGTTCTGGGCCTGGGCGGCCTTGAGATCGAGAAAGCCGAGGATCAGCGAGCCCGCCAGACCCAGCAGCGATGACGAGAACGACAGGCCCATGCCGCGCAACGGCGCCTGCAGGCCCTGCTTCAACTGGTCGAACAGGGTGGCCGATTGCGCCGAGGTCACGTCGAGGCCCTCGATGGCCCCGCCGATCGACTGCACGGTTTCGAGCAGGCCCCAGAAGGTTCCAAGCAGGCCGAGGAAGATCAGCAGCCCCACCAGATAACGCGACAGATCGCGCGACTCGTCGAGGCGCGAGGCCAGGGAATCGAGAAGCGACCGCATGGTGACCGGCGACAGAACCGTGTCCTGCCGGTTCTTGAGCAGCAGGGCCATGGGCGCCAGAAGCCGGGGCGCCCGCACCAAGTCTTCCTTGTCTCCCTCCCGGAACCGGTTGACCCAGTTCACTTCCCTGAACAGACGCCAGACCATGCGGAAGGAGTGGAACATGCCCAGCAGGAGCGTGCCGACGATCACGCCATTGAGGATCGGATTCGCCATGAAGGCTTTGGTCAGGCCGGGCAGGATCACCACCACGAGGATGCCGACCAGCAGCGTGAAGACCAGCATGTGCACGAGATAGACCCGTGGCGGATCGAGGGGTTGGGTTGCTGCCGGTTCAGCCATTTGGGTTTCCGCTCATCTTGTTTTGATGTCTTGCCGGCAAATATAGACAAATAAGAGGCCAGACGGGAGTGGGCTCTTTCAACACCCGATCGCCCGCACCTGCCTCAGAAATCCCGGCGTTCCACGAAGAAGCCGTAAAGCGACGTGAAGATCGAGGCGTTGAATATCGCGAAGAACAGCTGCAGCACGGCGCCGCCGGCCACGACAGCGATGGTTGACGCCGTCTCGCCCGCCGGGCTGAACAGATTGACCAGTATGACCAGGGCCAGCAGGCCCGCTGCCGCGATCACCAGGTTGAGCAGGAACACCGCGACGCAGGGCCAATAGTTGCCCTCACTCGCCGACCAGGCTTCGCGGAAGCTGAACCCGCTGTTGCCCAGCGCCACGGCCGGCAGCTTGATCGACAGCCGCGTCACCGCGCCACCAATCAGGGCCGTCGAGGCAAGTCCCAGCAGCATCGCCGGCGCGGGCGCCACGAGCGTACCCGTCAGCGTGATGAGGGCTGGCAGGAACATCGCCATCAGGATCAGGATCGTGTTCCCGGCGTAAAGCAGGACATGGCTGTCGAGCCGGAAACCGCTCGCCGTTTCGTCGCGCAGGATGAAGCGGTGCCAGCTGACGGCCACCGAGCATACGGCAATCAGCGAGGCGATGGCGCTCAGCGCCGGAACCAGCACCGACCTGCCGGCATCCGGCAATGCCGGATCGGGCGGTCCGGTGTAGGTCTCGATGAAACCCAGTATGATGATCACCGGCACCCAGGGCATGGCGATCCTGATCGCCGTGCCGCGATAGCTCCACACCGATTTCAGCGCGTGGATGACGGCCTTGGTCGCGGAAAGCTTGCGCATGTTCCCTTTTGCCCCGGTAAACCGGCGGCAAAATAGACAGGCGGCGGCACAAATGAAAGACGGGAAAGTCACGCCGGCGCCGCGCCCGACGGCAGCGAGCGATCGACGGAGGTATCAGTC
>DAISVW010000182.1:0-5557 GCA_036826695.1 Aestuariivirga sp. | reverse complement strand
TAACTCCTGGATATATCTGTCGATTTGAGGTTCTGAAACTGACCCGCTCCGGCTGGAGGGATCGGCCTGTTAGCACTCAGCAGAACCGAGTGCCAGCAGCTAGGACGGGAGATAGTAGCCAGCGCCCGCTCCGTCAAGGGTCCCCGGAGAGAATATCTCGCTTTCTCATAAAACATTGAAATGACTATAAGATAACCCGGGCATGGGCGACGGTTTCGCCGGCATGCTGGATCGGCTATCCTCGCCGCGTCAGACCCTGTTCCGGACCAGCCCGATGCCCGCTTTCGACCTGGTGATCTTTGATTGCGATGGCGTCCTCGTCGACAGCGAGATGCTGAGCGCCGGGGTCCTCATGGCGCTGATGTCGGAACATGGCCTGCCGATCACGCCGGAGATTTTCCGCGTCGATTTCCTCGGCCGCAGCTTCGCCTCGGCCGCCGCGCAGGCGGAGCGCCGCTTCGGCCGCCCGCTGCCCGATGGCTTTCAGCAGACCTACCGCCAGCGCCTGATGCGCCGGATGCGGGCGGATCTCAAGCCGATGGCCGGCGTCATGGAGCTCCTGCCGAAAATCTCCTGCCGCTATTGCCTCGCCACCAGCAGCAGCCCGGAGCGGCTCGCCGTCACGCTCGGCGTCACCGGCCTCGCGCCCTATTTCGCGGGGCTGAGCTTTACCGCCGCGGAAGTCGCGCGCGGCAAGCCGGCGCCCGACCTGTTCCTTCACGCCGCCCGCCTGATGGGTGCCGAGGCCCGGCGCAGCCTGGTGATCGAGGACAGCGAAATGGGCGTGCGCTCCGGCCATGCCGCCGGCATGGAGGTCTGGCACTTCGCAGGAGGATCTCATGTCCAGGCGGGCTACCGCCTGCCTGATGACGTGGTTCCGCACCGCGTGGTGGCGGGCATGGCGGACCTCGGCGCGGCGCTCGCCGAACGAGGCCTTTGCCGCGGCGGGGCAGGGCGGCTATCAAGCGGTCTCTCCGAGGACGGACGAAAGACGTGACCCGCAAACCCGAAAGCGAGCATCACCGGCTTGACGACGCCGCCCGCGCCGGCTGGCTCTATTACATCGCCGGCAACACGCAGGACGAGATCGCCCGCAAGCTCGGCGTTTCGCGCCAGACGGCGCAGCGCCTGGTGTCGCTGGCGGTGAGCGAGAAGCTGATCAAGGTCAGGCTCGATCACCCGATCGGCCGCTGCATCGAACTGGCCGAGAGGCTGTGCGCGGCGTTCGGGCTCACGATGTGCGAGGTGGTGCCCGCCGATCCGGCCTCCACCTCGGAAACGGTGGGCGTGGCCGAAGCCGCCGCCGCCGAGCTTGAGCGCTATCTCGGGTCGGCCCATCCGGTGATCGTCGCCATGGGCACGGGCCGCATGCTGCGCGCCATGGCCGAACAGGTGAGCCCGATGGATTGCCCGCAGCACAAGATCGTGTCGCTGGTCGGCAACATCGCGCCCGATGGCTCGGCCTCGCTGTTCGACGTGGTGAGCCGCATCGGCGACCGGGTCAAGGCCGCGCATTATCCGATGCCGCTGCCGGTGATCGCCACCACCGTGCATGAGAAGCCCCTGCTGCTCGGCCAGCAGACGCTGCGCACCGTGCTCGATCTCGCCCGCCAGGCGGATGTCACCTTCGTCGGCGTCGGCACGGTTGACGAGGGCGCGGCGCTGCTGCGCGACGGTTTCGTGCGGCCCGATGAAATCCGCTCGCTGATGCGGGCGGGCGCGGTGGGCGAAATCACCGGCTGGGCTTTCGACCAGGAAGGCCGGCTGATCGAGGGCCTGATCAATGACCGGGTGCTCAGCGTTCCGCTCGACAAGCCGGCGTCCCGCAAGGTGATTGGCGTCGCCATGGCCAGACCGCGGCTCAGACCGGTGCAGGGCGCGCTGCGCGGCCGGCTGATCAATGGTCTCATCACCAATGAGATCATGGCCGAGCTGCTGCTGCAGTAGGCCGGTTTCCCCATGGGAAAGCACCGGTTGCAAATCGGGGTTGACAGACCGTTACGTCAAGAGCGAATATATGCCCGCGGTGTTGGCAAAAGCCCAGCGCCTGCAATTGGGAGGTATTCATGAATTTCTTCGCCAAGGGCGCGCTCGGCGCCCTGATGCGCGGCGCCATGGCCACCACGGCGCTTTCCGAAACCACGCTGACCATTGCCACCGTCAACAACGGCGACATGATCCGCATGCAGGGTCTCACGGAGGACTTCACCTCCAAGAACCCCGACATCAAGCTCGAGTGGGTGACGCTCGAGGAAAACGTGCTGCGCGAGAAGGTGACGACCGACATCGCCACCAAGGGCGGCCAGTTCGACGTGCTCACCATCGGCACCTATGAAACCCCGATCTGGGGCAAGAAGGGCTGGCTGCTGCCGCTCACCATGATCGACGACCCGGCGGACCTGCTGCCGGCCATTGCCGGCGGCCTCACCGTCGACGGCAAGCTGATGGCCTCGCCGTTCTACGGCGAAAGCTCCATGGTCATGTACCGCACCGATCTGGTCGAAGCGGCCGGCGAGAAGATGCCGGAAGCCCCGACCTGGGCCGACATCAAGCGCATTGCCGGCAAGATCACCAACAAGGACAAGGAAATCTACGGCGTCTGCCTGCGCGGCAAGGCCGGCTGGGGCGAGAACATGGCCTTCATCACGGCCACCTCGAACTCCTTCGGCGCGCGCTGGTTCGACGAGAACTGGAAGCCCCAGTTCGACACCCAGGAGTGGAAGGACACGCTGAACTTCTATCTCGACCTCATGAAGTCCGACGGCCCTCCGGGCGCGTCCTCGAATGGCTTCAACGAGAACCTGGCGCTGTTCAACGCCGGCAAGTGCGGCATGTGGATCGACGCCACGGTGGCCGCCTCCTTCGTGACCAACCCGAAGGACTCGACGGTCGCCGACAAGGTGGGCTTCGCGCTGGCGCCGGACAACGGCCTCGGCAAGCGTGGCAACTGGCTGTGGGCCTGGTCGCTCGCCATTCCGGCCGGCACCCAGAAGGAAGAGGCCGCGCAGAAGTTCATCGCCTGGGCCACTTCGAAGGGCTACACCGAGCTCGTCGCCTCCAAGGAAGGCTGGGCCAACGTGCCGCCGGGAACCCGCAAGTCGCTCTATGCGAACCCGGAATACGCCAAGGTTCCGTTCGCCAAGATGACCCTGGACTCGATCAACTCGGCTGACCCGACCAACCCGACCGTCAAGCCGGTGCCCTATGTCGGCGTGCAGTTCGTGGCCATCCCCGAATTCGCTGGCATCGCCACCACGGTGGGCCAGATCTTCTCAGCCGCACTCGCCGGCGAGAAGACGGCGGATCAGGCCCTGGCCGAAGCCCAGGACGTGACCACCCGCGAAATGACCAAGGCCGGCTACATCAAGTAATCCGTCCTTTCTCAAAACCGGCTGCCCGGCGCTTTCTGCCGGGCAGCCGCATTCACTGCCATTCTCCAACCACAGTTCTCCGGGGTTCCGTCAATGGCAACGCAGCACATGCGCGCAGTGGGCAGGATCGCCGTTGCGCCATCGGTCATCGCGCTGCTCTTGTGGATGATCGTGCCCCTGGCGATGACCCTGTGGTTCTCCGTCCTCCGCTACAATCTGCTCGATCCCAATCCGGCCTGCTCGCTGCTCGATCCGGCGCAGCTCTTCGACGCCGCCAACCGCTGCATCGCCGGCACCAGCAACTATTACTACTTTCTCACCGACCCCGCCTTCTTCTCGGCGATGACCAACTCTCTGGTGCTGGTCGGCCTCGTGCTGCTGATCAGCGTGGGCGGCGGCATTCTGCTGGCCATTCTGCTCGATCAGGCGATCTTCGGCCGCAATGTGGTGCGGCTGATGATCATCGCGCCGTTCTTCGTCATGCCCACCGTCTCGGCGCTCGTCTGGAAGAACATGATGATGAACCCGGTGTCGGGCTTTCTCGCCTGGATCACCAAGTCGCTGGGTCTCGGCGCCGTGGACTGGTTCGCGCATTACCCGATGACGGCGATCGTCATCATGGTGGCCTGGCAATGGCTGCCCTTCGCCACGCTGATCCTGCTCACCGCGCTCCAGTCATTCGACGAAGAGCAGCGCGAGGCGGCACAGATGGACGGCACGCCGCCGCTCTCCTTCTTCTGGTACATGATCCTGCCGCATCTGGCGCGCCCGATCACCGTGGTGATCCTCATCGAGACCATCTTCCTGCTCAACGTGTTCGCCGAAATCTACGTGACCGGCTCCGGCGGACGCGCCGGCAATCTGCCCTACCTCGTCTATCACTACGGACTCATCGCCAATGACGTGGGCGGCGCCTCGGCGGGCGGCATCGTGGCCATCGTGCTGGCCAATATCGTGGCCTTCTTCCTGATGCGCATGATCGGCCGGAACCTGGAGCGCTGACCGCCATGGCACGAGCTGTGCCCATCCGCCGCCGCGTGATCTTCTCCGCCCTGGCCTGGGCGATTGCCTTCGTCATTTTCTTTCCCGTTCTTTGGACCATACTCACCAGCTTCAAGACCGAGGGTCAGGCCATCGAGCTGCCGCCGCGCTTCATCTTCTTCGACTGGACACTGGAGAACTACGCCGTCGTGCAGGAGCGCTCGAACTATCTCAAGTTCGCGATGAACTCGATCGTGCTGTCTCTGGGCTCGACGCTGGCGGCGCTGGTGATCGCGGTGCCCGCCGCCTGGGCCATGGCCTTCGCGCCGGGTAAGCGCACCAAGGACCTGCTGATGTGGATGCTCTCAACCAAGATGATGCCGCCGGTAGGGGCACTGCTGCCGCTCTATCTGATCTTCCGCGATCTGGGCCTGCTCGATACGCGGGGCGGCATCATCGCGGTGCTGATGCTGATGAACCTGCCGATCGTGGTGTGGATGCTCTATACCTATTTCAAGGAAATCCCGTCCGAGATCCTCGAGGCGGCGCGCATGGACGGCGCGCCGGCCATCAAGGAGCTGCTCTATGTGCTGGCCCCCATGGCGGTGCCGGGCATCGCTTCCACCTTGCTGCTCATCATCATGCTCGTCTGGAACGAAGCCTTCTTGACCCTTAGCCTCACCACCAAGGACGCAGCACCGCTCACCCAGTTCATCGCCTCCTATTCCTCGCCGGAAGGGCTGTTCTGGGCCAAGCTTTCGGCGGCCTCGACCATGGCAATCGCGCCCATCCTCGTGCTCGGCTGGTTCGCCCAGAAGCAGCTGGTGCGCGGCCTCACCTTCGGAGCTGTGAAATAAATGGGCACCATCAGCCTCAGGAATGTGCGCAAGCAATTTGGCGACGCGGTGATCATCCCCGGCGCCGATCTTGACATCGCCAACGGCGAGTTCGTGGTTTTCGTGGGGCCCTCGGGCTGCGGAAAATCGACGCTGCTGCGGCTCATCGCCGGGCTCGAGGATTTGACAGCAGGCCAGATTCTGATCGATTGCGAGGAAGTCTCCGATACGCCGCCCGCCCGGCGCGGCCTGTCCATGGTGTTCCAGTCCTATGCGCTCTATCCGCATATGAGTGTCAGGAACAACATCGGCTTCGGCCTCAGGATGCACGGCGTGCCGCCGGAGGAACGCGCTGCACGGGGAGGTGAA
>DAISVW010000181.1:0-5567 GCA_036826695.1 Aestuariivirga sp. | reverse complement strand
TGGTGATGTCGATCTCAAGGGGAAGACTGTCCAGCGGTGAATGAACCTCGTCGGGTTTCTACAATCTCTCCAGACCTCATGGTGCGTATAATGGAAAAGCACCTTACGAAGCCCTCAGGGAAAAGCTATAAGCCAACCAAGGAATGTCTCGTCAGATCGTCCTGATCACAGGTGGTTGCACTCGGTGCTTCCGAAACAACTGCGTTTACTTGCTTCGCCCTCAATCGCATAATGTGCCTCTCGATTTCGTCATTGAGGGCATTCATGTCGCCGATCAGGAGCAGATCCCGGATTCGGCGATGCTGCGGCCCGAGGACCGCAGCATCCCGCTCGTCCCGGATCTCGTGACCGAAGACAATGAAGACATGCCGCGCGAGAGACTCCCACAGCTTCGCGACGATCTCGTTGCCACTCATGCGGCAGATCTCGCGATGAAAGTCGAGATCGGCCCTGCTGACCTCGATCCAGTCGAGGCGGGCGGCGGCGCGCTCCATGCGCGCGATGATGCCATCGAGGGTCGCGGCAAGCTGTGGATCCGACTTCACCCGAAGAAGGGCATCCGCCATGGCAAGTCTTTCCAGCGCAATGCGGGCGCGGCAGATCTGCGTGACGCGCTCTTCGCCGAACAGCGCCACATGCGTGCCGCGATGCGGCGCGCTTTCGACGATTCCCTGTGCCTCCAGTATCTTCAGCGCTTCCCGCAGCGGAACCCGGCTCATCTTCAGCGTTGCGGCGAGTTCGGTTTCGTAGAGGCGCTGCCCCGGCTTCAGGGCGCCCGACGAAATGCCTGTGACGATGATGTCTGCCGCCTGCTCGGCGAGGCTCGGAACGCGCGACATCTGTAGCGCAGGGAGCGCATGCTCCAAGGCGATCGCGGACCTCGTCATCAAAACCTCTTGCGTCGACTTCTGTTTTGTATACATTTAGCATATTAGCAGAGTGTTGGGCTATCCTGCAATCGGCGGTTAATCGAAACGCACGCACAGGAGCGGACAATGGTGGGAAAGCTGGCGGGACGCCGAGCCTATGTCACGGGCGGATCGAGTGGAATCGGCGCCGCGGTCGTCGCTGCCCTGGCCGCGGAAGGGGCCGACGTCGCCATCGGGGCATCGAGGCATGCAGCTGAGGCCGAGGCGGCGGCCAAGGCATTCGCCGCCACGGGGCGGCGCGCCGTGGTGATCACGGCCGATCTGGCGAACCGCACCGAGATCGATCGCGCAGCCGCCAGGGTCCTGAAGGAACTGGGCGGCCTCGACATCTTCGTCCACTGCGCCGGCATCGACGTGACCGAGACCCACCCCACCCACGACACGCCCGATGAGACGTGGGACCAGATGCTCGCCATCCACCTCACGGCGGCTTTCCGCCTTTCCAAGACGCTCATCCCGGCTCTGCTCGAGGGCAAGAATCCGTCGGTGACTTTCGTCGGCTCCGTCGCCGGGCTCGTCGCATGGGAGGGTGACGTCGCCTACAATGTCGCCAAGGCCGGACTGCATCATCTCGCGCGCTGCATCGCCGCCGACTATGCGAAGCAGGGCCTCAGGGCCAACGCCATTGCGCCGGGCGTGATCGATACGCCGCTCACTCGCCGCTATGCCTCTGGTATGGAAGGCGGCGAGGATGCCGGCATGAAAGTCCTGTCGGGGCTTCACCCGATCGGGCGCTACGCCAAGCCCGATGAGGTGGCAGCCGCCGTGCTGTTCCTCGCCTCGGATCAGGCCGGGTTCATCACGGGCACGGTTCTGCCGATCGACGGCGGCATGACGATGATCTGAGGGGGCTGAGCTCATGGCACAGATCGAAATGCTCGCCGCCGTCTGCACGGAACCCGGCGAGGGAGACGTGCTCGAACTGCGCCGTGTCCGCGTCGACGACCCCCATGAGATGGAGGTGCGCGTCAGGCTCGAAACCACCGGCATCTGCCGTTCCGACATTCACTACCTGCGCGGCGTATGGGCCCATCCAAAGCCCGTCATCCTCGGCCATGAAGGCTGCGGCATCATCGAATCCGTGGGCCCCGGCGTGCCGAAATCGCGGATAGGCGAGAAGGTCGTCCTCACCTTCACGCCATCCTGCGGGCACTGCCGCTTCTGCGTTGAAGGCCGTGTCGTGCTCTGCGAGGAGGTGGCACGGGCCGCAGCACTCGGCACCATGTGGGACAACACCACGCGCTTCTTCGAACTCGATGGCAAGCCCCTGCATCACCTGAGCCTCGTGTCGTCCTTCTGCGAATACACGGTCGTGCCCCACAACGGCGCCATCCGCATTCCGCAGGAGACTCCCTCGGACCAGGCCTGCCTCCTCGGCTGCGGGGCCATGGCTGGAATAGGTGCGGCCGTGAACACGGCGCAGCTTCGCCCCGGAGACAGCATCGCGGTGTTCGGCTGCGGCGGCGTCGGCCTCAGCGTGATCCAGGGCGCAAAACTCTGCAACGCGCTTCCGATCATTGCCGTCGACGTCCGCGCGGAGAAGGAAGCGGAAGCGCGGCGCTTCGGCGCCACGCATTTCGTCAATGCCTCGACGACAGATCCGGTTGCCGCAATTCGTGAGATCACGGGTGGCGGGGCCGACTTTACGTTTGAAGTGACCGGCAATGTCGAGCAGGCGGAACTCTGCTACAAGGCGACGCGCAGGGCCGGCACCACCGTCCTCATCGGGCAACCGACAGAGAATGCCATGGCGGGCTTCCCGCCCTACTGGATCGCGCAGGACGAGAACCGTGTCATCGGCTCAAGCTACGGCTCCACCCGTCCAATGATCGACTTTCCGAAGGCGCTCCGCCTCGTGAAGCACGGGCTCCTCGATCTCGAGGGCCTCGTCAGCGAAGTCTGGCCCTTCGAAAAGATCAACGAAGCGATCGCGCTGGTGGAGTCCGGGCGCGGCAATCGCATGGTACTGGGATTTCACGGCTCGACCTGAGTGCTGATCAGAAAAACCGTATAAACAAGGGAGAATGTCATGAAGAGCTTATCTCGAAGCAAACGCCGGCGTTTCCTGAAGGGAACCGCCGCCGTCACCGCCGCTGCCGGCATCGGCGCGCCCGCCATAGTGCGCGCCGCCGACCGGGAACTACGCATCCTGACGTGGGAGGGTTATGCCGGTCCCGAATGGCTCGACAAGTTCAAGTCTGACACGGGAGCGACGGTGAACATCGTCTATGCGGGTTCCGCCGACGAGATGTTCGCGAAGATGCAGGGCTCGCAGGCCGCAGACTTCGATCTCGTTTCCTTCGATACATCGCTTTTCCCGCGCTACATCGATGCGAAACTCATCCAGCCCATGGATCCATCGAAGATCCCCAACATCAAGAACATTGCGCCGGAATTCGCAGACGTGAAGGCGGTGATGCGCGGTGACGAACGCTACGGGCTTCCCTTTGCTTGGGGGTCACTGCCGCTGGTCTACGATACGTCGGCCTTCCCCACCGCGCCTGAGTCCTGGGAGGTCATGTGGGACGAGCAATATGCCCAGCAGATGCTGTGGATGGACGATGCCAACAACTCCATCACCCTTGGCGCGCTCATCGTGGGGGCCGCGAATCCCTATCAATTGACCGATGATGACTTCGCGAAGATCAAGGAGAAGCTGATCGCACAGAAGAAGCTCTCGCTCAGCTATTATGCGGGCTTCGACGACGGCGTGAACCTCTTCGCCCAGAACGGCATCAAGCTCATGTTCTCGATGGGCGAGCCGCAGGTTCCAGCTCTGGTCAAGAAGGGCATTCCGGCCGCCCTCACCATTCCCAAGGAAAAGGCCGTTGGCTGGCTTGATTGCTGGGAACTCTCGGCCGGCGCCAAGGATGTCGATCTTGCCTATGCTTGGATGAATTCCTGCATGGAAAGCGCGGTCGGCGAGATCCTGACCGTCAAGAACGGTTATGGAAACACGACGAACGTAGACGTGAACAAGGCCGCGGGCATGACCTACGGTGACAAGCTATCCTGGCTTGAGACAGCCGAGAACTACGAGAAGCGCGTCGCCGTTTGGAACGAGATCAAGGCGAGCTGACCTCTCCGCGAAGCCGTCGACACACCGGGCCGGAGATCTTCTCCGGCCCGTCTTGCCCAACGGGAGCCCCCATGCCTCTGCACACCATCTCGCCTGTTCTGAAGTCAGCTCCACCGCGCCTGAAGATCACCGATGTCGAATGTCATGTTCTCCTCGCACCCGACTTCGACGTCACCTTCACCTCTTCCGCACAGGACAGCCTGGTGGTCGTCATCCACACCGATGGCGGCGTCAGCGGCGTGGGCGAGTGCGACGCAAATCCCTGGATGGCGAAGGCCTGCATCGAAGCGCCCGGCACGCACACCATGGGCCTCTCGATCCGCGATACGTTGATTGGCGCCAATCCCTTCGAGATCGGCGAATTGTGGCGAAAGATCTACATCGGCACAGCGATGAACGGCCGGCGCGGCATGGTCATTCATGCACTGAGTGCTGTCGAGATGGCGCTCTGGGATTTGTGTGGCAAGGCCACGGGCCAGCCGGTTCATGCGCTCCTCGGCGGAGCCACCCGAAATTCCATCATGCCTTATGCCTCGCTGCAGCCGGCCGGCCGGCGATTCGAGGAATACCGTGATGCGCTCTGCCTCTCGGCCGAACGAGCCAAGGCGCTCGGCTTCAAGGCGATGAAGACCGAAGTCACAATGAACGGCCCATATGCCCACAACGGCATGCGCGAAAGCTACGATCGCCACACGGAGGTGCTTGCTGCCGTCCGCAAGACAATCGGCCCAGACATCACCCTCATGGTCGATGTCCAGTATCTGTGGGAAGACGCATCGACTTGCCTTTCGGTGATCAAGGACTGGGGCGAATTCAATGCCTACTTCCTGGAGACGCCGCTGTGGTCGGACAACGTTCACGAGATGGCGAAGCTCGTGGAAAAGGCGCCCATGCCCATCGCGTTCGGCGAATGGCTGGCCACGCGCTTCGAGTTCGAGGAGCTCATGGACATCGGCAAGGTGCAGGTGGCACAGCCCGATGTTGGCCGGGTAGGCGGCATCGGCGAGGCGAAAATCGTCTGCGACATGGCCAAGGCCCGCGGTCGCACCATCGTGCCGCATTGCTGGAAGACGGGCATCTCCATTTCGGGCACGGCGCATCTGGCCTTCGTCACCAATCACTGTGCCTTCATCGAATATCTGCCGCCGCAGCTCTGCCATGAACGCCTGCGCCGGGAACTGGCGCAGGAGGAACTGGTCCTGAATGCTGACGGCACCATTCCCTTGCCGACCAGGCCCGGCCTGGGCGTCGATGTCGATTGGGATGTGGTGAAGCGCTATACTGTCGCTTGACCGGATGAGCGGCAATGGGTCTTGAACTGAGAGACGTGGCCAAGCGCTATGGCATGCAGGAGGTCCTGCATCCGATCTCGCTTGCCGTCGACAGCGGCGAGTTCCTCACGCTCCTCGGGCCCTCTGGTTCGGGCAAGACGACGGTGCTGCGGCTGATCGGAGGATTCACCGAGGACTCGGCAGGCCAGATCATGGTCGCCGGCGCGGACATCACCCAGCTCCCGGCCAACCGGCGCACCTGCAACACGGAGTTCCAGGACAATGCGC
>DAISVW010000180.1:0-5602 GCA_036826695.1 Aestuariivirga sp. | reverse complement strand
CGGCGCCGTCGTCGGTGACGAAAACCTCGCCATGCTGATAGGGGCTCATGGTGCCGGGATCGACGTTGAGATAGGGGTCGAGCTTGCGCAGCCTCACGCTGAAACCGCGTGCCTGAAGCAGTGCCCCGAGTGCCGCCGATGCCAGACCCTTGCCGAGAGAGGAAACCACGCCGCCGGTGATGAAAATGTATCGCGCCATGGACCCCCGTGTTAGCCGCACCGGGCCATGATTCGAAGCCCGGAAAACCAGATTTCCGGAGCATTGTTCAAAACGGCTTCGGGGCAGTTACGGGCTGACGGGTACCTGAGGTTGCGAAGGCGCGGCGGGCGGCAGCTTTGGCAGAACCGAGCTGTCGCCACCCTGGGCAGGCGCCGCCGGCTGGCCGGTCGACGCCGGTGGCGCCACATTGTCAATCACCGAGCCGCCGCCGGTGCGCTGCGTGTCGATCACCGTGAGCGCGATCGAGGTGCAGAAAAATGCCAAGGCCAGATAGGCGGTTGTACGGGTGAGCGCATTGCCCACCCCGCGGGTCGTGAACAGATTGCCGCCACCGCCACCGCCGCTGCCGCCGATTCCCAGGGCGCCGCCTTCCGAGCGCTGCAACAGCACAACGCCGATCAGCGCCAGGGCGATGAGCAGATGAACGACGAGAATGACGGTTTCCATGGGGTCTTCCGGATCAAGCTGAATTCGGGTCGGGCTTTAGCCCGGTGATATGGGGAAAGCAACAGGCCACGGCAAGGCCCCGCCATGCGGCGCTCTAGTAACCCTGCAGGACCAGCAGCTTCGGCGTATCCGGCAGGGTGGCGGCGGTGAACACCCGGTCCGGCGTGGCGGACGTCTCCAATTCATACTCGCGGCCGACCGTCCCGATGAAGCGGGCCAGCGTGGTGGGGCCGAAATAGTGCATCGGGATGACCACCCTCGCCTTGATGGTGCGCAAGACCTCCAGCATCTCGTCCTGGCCCATGGTGTAGCCGCCGTCCACCGGCACCATGACGATGTCGAGCCGGCCGATCATGCCCAGATGCTCGGCCCCCAGCAGGTGATGGAGGTGGCCGAGATGGCCGATGCACAGGCCCGCCACCTCGAAGATGAAGATCGAATTGCCGTCCTTCATGCGGCCCGCCATGCCGCCGCGGATGTCGGTGGTGACATTGCGCACCCGGATGTCGCCGATCTCGACGTCATGGACCGCCGGGCCGCCTTCCGGGTTCCAGCCGCGCAGCACATGCTTGATCGCCGGATCCGGGTTATCGGTGTAGTGCGTGGAATGAGCGCGGTTCATGGTCACCGCATCGGGCAGGATGCCCGCCGAATAGCCCGCATAGTCGGTAACGATCCTGGTTCCGCCGGGGCTCTCGATGATGAAACTGGCATGCCCGATGAAGGTCAGCTTCACTTCCTCGGCCGCCAGTTTGGTTTCGGTGTAGGCCGCCGGCACGATGCGCGGGCTAGCCCCGGCCATCGCCAGGCAGTCACTCTGCAGCGCCATGGCAGGCGCGGTGCTGGCCGCCAGCATCAACAGCGACAGTATCATGTTTCGCACGGCATGCACTCCCTCGCGCTGCAGACATCAGGCACTGACAATCATCATCAGGTCATCGAGGCCCGGTTCTGACCATGGCGCAAAGCGCCGCAGGCCGGAAATGGCCCGCCATGGCGGTCAGTGTAGCCGGGGCGGACCGATCCGGAAGAGCGCCACGAGCAACCGCGACACGGCAATCCCGGCGACCCCCACGACGACCAGCGCCAGCATCTCGCCTGCTTCGATCACGCCGCGCCGCCAGACGAGATAGAAGCTGATGCCCAGCGACCACACGAGCGGCACCTCGCAGTAAAGATTGCTCCTCAGGTTCGGGATATCGCCGCGGCCACGGACGATGTCACGCAATATGCCGCCGCCTGCTCCGGTCAGGGTCGCCATAACCGGACCCCACAACCAAAGAGGGGTAATGCCGGCACCGACCGCAACCGCAAGTCCCACCATCGCAAAGCAGGCGAGGCCAAGCGCATCGGCGAGTTCGAACAAGGCGCTATCGAGGCCCCGCTTGCGCACCACAGATACGCTATCCCTCAGCATCGGGGCCGAACCGAACCGCTGCCAGGCATGACCTGCGAGCCACGCCACGGAAACCGTTGCCAAGATCAGCAGCGCATAGAGCGGGGTCGCCATCGCCCCGATCGGTTGGCGGCCGATCAGCATATCGCGGATGACACCCCCGCCCAGCGCCGCGAGCGCGGCCAACAGCACCCCGCCGAATAGGCTGAACCGCTCGGATCGCCCAGCCAGGTAACCTGCGAACGCCGCCGCGACGGTGCCGATCACTTCTAGAAAGAAGAACCAGGCGCTGCCGGTCGTCAGCGACAGCAGAGCCGGCAACCGGAAGCGGGCGCCGATGCGCTCCAGCGTTCCGTCCGACTCCAAGGCCGCGATAGCCTTGTCGAAAGCCGCAACGGTCTCTGCCGGCACCTGCTCGCTGAACATCAGATGGAGCGGAACATAAAGGCGCAGCGCTCCCTCCTCCACCAAGCTTCCGGCGCCTTTGCGGGAAATCACCAGCGCAACCGAGAGCCGCTCCGCCAGAAAACCGTCCACCTCACCCGTCAGCAGTCGGCGAAGATTTTCCTCATCGCTGGGCGCCGCCACAATCTTCGTGGTGTTGGCGGGATCGGTGATGAAGGCGTCAAGCGCCGGATCGACGTAGGAAAACCCAGCCCTGCCACCACGCCGGAAAGATTGCTCGGCTGCCAGCGCCTCCCGCAACGCAGCGGCATCCGGCGCTGGCCTCCGCCCCGCCTCGCCGCGGCGCACCACCAGCACGTTGGTGTCTTGCCGGTAAGGCCTCGAAAACACGCCAAACCTGGCCCGCGCGGAATTCCTGACGGTGCCGGGGATCATGTCACGCGTGCCCGCTTCGACTTCAGCGATAAGCATCGGAAACGGAACTGGTTCAAAATCGACCGCGAACCCCGCCCGCGACGCAATGGCGCGAACCATTTCAATATCGAGGCCGGTCAGGACCTCTGTTCCACCGCGTTGCTGGATGAACTGCTGGGGTTCTCCGGCATACCAGCCGGATCTGACGGTCTGCGCGGTGGCCGGCACGGCGAGCCCAGCAAGTACAATCAGCGTCCAGATAAGCGCGGCAAAACCGGCAAGACCGGTGCCTTTCACCCCTGTGTCTTGGCCCGAACTGGTCCTGGCAGGGTTCATGGCACCGTTATGGCGAGTTCTCTTCGCGCCGCCGATAGCGAAACGTACAGCACGGCGCGCCCTCCATGATGGTCTGCTTACGCTCCAGCGTGATGTTCGGGTCATAGCCCTGGCAGAATGTCCCGTCCCGGTTGCAGGACAGGAGATGCCCGATCTTGCCCAGCCCCATCTCCCGGTAGGTCTCGGCATAGCGGCAGCGGGTGATGTCGAAATCGAAGCTCCCCTCGTCGGCCTTCAGCACCTTCATCTCGAGCGCGCCGTCCGCCGTCCAGAGCTCATAGAGCTTGATGAAATCAGCCATGCTGGTCTTGCCACCAGCCTTGGCGGCGAAATACCTGCCTTCGGCGATCGCCGCCTTGCGGATCGCCGCGTCGAGGATGGCGCTGGCCTGGGCCTCGCCCAGCACCGCCACCATCTCGGCGTAGATCGGCCCGATGACCTCCGCCTGCAGCCGCCGCTTGGTTAAAGTAGGAACTTCGGACATCAGGCATAAACCTTTATGATTCCGAGAAAATCCGCGGCCTTGAGGCTGGCGCCGCCGACCAGCGCGCCGTTGACGTTGGGCTGGCCCATGAGCTCGGCGGCATTCGATGGTTTCACCGCGCCGCCGTAGCGGCTGCGCGTCTGCGCCCCCTCCCCGCCCATCCGGCCGGCGAGTTCACGGCGGATCAGGGCATGAACCTCGGCCACCTCGGCGGTCGTCGGGGTAAGGCCGGTGCCGATCGCCCAGACCGGTTCATAGGCAATCACCGTATTGCTGGCCACGCTGCCTTCGGGAAGCGATCCCTTGAGCTGGCGGGTGACCACGTCGAGCGTGCTGCCGGCTTTGCGCTCCTCCAGGGTCTCGCCGATACAGATGATCGAGGTGATCCCGGCCCGGTGGCAGGCGGCGGCCTTCTTCTGGACGATCGGGTCGGTTTCGCCGTGGTTGGCGCGGCGCTCGGAATGGCCGACAATCGCCGCCTGGCAGCCTGCCTCCTTCAGCATTTCGGCGGAAACATCGCCGGTGTGGGCGCCCGAGGCCGCCCAGTGGCAATCCTGGCCGCCGACCCTGATCTTCGAGCCCTTGAGAATCGACTTCACCCGCCGCAGCAACACGGCTGGTGGACAGACCATCACATCGGCCTTGAGCTTGACATCCTTCAGCATGGCGGCGAGCAGGCGCGGCTCCTTGAGCATCGCCACGCTGCCGTTCATCTTCCAATTGCCGGCGACCAGCGCCCGCGGCCCTTCGCTTGCCATATTCCCGTGGCCTCCCTGATGCCCGAAAACGGCCTCTTAGCAGACGCATACTGCGCTTGCGAGGGGGGAACTGCCTACCTATAGTGCGCCGCGCTGCGAAGCAGCCTGAGCCTGAAAGGAAAATTGCCTCATGATGGAAAGCCTGCGCAATGCCGCCAAGGGTTGGATGGCAAAGGTGCTGATCGGCCTCCTGGCCGTGAGTTTTGCCGTCTGGGGCATCGCCGACGTCTTCCGCGGCGGCACTGCCAACACGCTCGCCTCGGTCGGCGAGCAGGAGATTCCGGCCGCCCGTTTTGACAGCGCATTCAAGGACTATCTCCAGGCCCTCTCGCGCCAGGCCGGCAAGGGCATGACCCCGGAAGAGGCCCGGGCGATGGGCATCGACAAGGCGGTTCTTGACAGCCTGATCCAGCAGGCCGCCCTCGATGACCAGGCCAGCAAGCTCAAGCTTGGCGTGTCGAACACCTACCTCGCCCAGGACCTGATGAAGGACCCGGCGTTCCACAATTCCCAGGGCGTCTTCGATGCCGAGCGCTTCAAGCAGCTGCTGGCACAGAACAACATGACGGAAGAGATGTTCTTCGGTGAGGAGCGCCAGCGCCTGCTGCGTGAGGCGCTCGGGAACACGGCGAGCGGCGGCATTCCGGTGAGCCTCGGTCTGCTCGAGGCGCAGTACCGCCATGACTCCGAGCAGCGCGATGCCCGCTTCTTCTTGATCACCGCCGCCGACAGCGAGGTGCCGGCGCCCACCGAAGACGAGATCAGGAAGGAATATGAGGCCAATCCCTCTGCCTATACCGCTCCTGAATACCGCGCCGTCGCCGTGATGAAGGTCGAGCCGGCCGACATCGCCGCCGCGATGGCGCTGACCGACCAGGACCTCGCCGACGCCTTTGAGAAATACAAGGCTGATTATTTCACCCCCGAGACACGCACCATTCTCCAGCTCAGCTTCCCGACCGAGGCTGATGCAACGGCCGCCAAACAGAAACTCGCCGGCGGCACTGACTTCCTCGCGCTGGCCACCGAACGCGGCTTCACGGAAGCCGACATCACCTTCGCCGACAAGACCAAGGCGGAGTTCATCGACCCCGCCATCGCCGGGGCCGCCTTCGCGCTCGCCGAGGGTGCGGTCAGCGATC
>DAISVW010000179.1:0-5605 GCA_036826695.1 Aestuariivirga sp. | reverse complement strand
CCTCCCGTAGGAGTCTGGGCCGTGTCTCAGTCCCAGTGTGGCTGATCATCCTCTAAGATCAGCTACGGATCGTCGCCTTGGTAGGCCGTTACCCCACCAACTAGCTAATCCGACGCGGGCCCGTCTAAGGGCGATAAATCTTTCTCCTCTCGGACACATACGGTATTAGCTCAAGTTTCCCTGAGTTGTTCCGTACCCCTAGGAAGGTTCCCACGTGTTACTCACCCGTCTGCCACTGATGCATTGCTGCACCCGTTCGACTTGCATGTGTTAAGCCTGCCGCCAGCGTTCGTTCTGAGCCAGGATCAAACTCTCAAGTTTGAAACAGCTCGCCAGTGAACCATAAAGCCCACCAGCATGATCGCATGCGCAAATTGACGAGATGCCATGTGTCTCCAGCGTCACCGCCAGAGTATGGCTATTCTCTATTCCTTAAGACGCTTGCGATCGTTGTTTCTTCCTGCCCCAGGTTGCCCCAGAGCACGCCAGAATAAACGCCGCCCGCGTCTCTCTTTCTCTCTTCACAATGTCAATCAGCAATCCACACATCCCAACCGGCAACAAATCCAACCGGACACCCCTCCCGGGACACCCAGTCGATCTCCGACCTGTCAAGATCCGTGAACCAAGACAACTTAACGGCCCCCAAAAGCACCGCAAGCCCTCAGTGAACCGTCATATAGGCTCCCCTCCCCATCCAAGTCAAGCGCTCTGACAGGAAACTGGAATAATTCCGATAAGCAACTGACATGTAACGGCAATCATCCCGTCACGCAGGCAAGGGCGAAAGCCGCCTGCCACGCCATCGCCACAGTTCGGCCTGCCCAGTAGACGGCGCGCGGCTTCATCTCTAAAGCTAGAGGAAACTGGAGGCCCGCGCATGGCAAAGTCACCGAAACCGCTCAAGTACCGCTCCCAGGCGTGGTTCGACAATCCGGCCAACGCCGACATGACGGCGCTCTATCTGGAGCGCTATCTCAATTTCGGCCTCACCCGGTCGGAGCTGCAGGGCGGCAAGCCGATCATCGGCATCGCCCAGACCGGTTCCGACCTTTCGCCCTGCAACCGCGTGCATGTCGAGCTGGTCAAGCGGGTGCGCGACGGCATCTATGAGAACGGCGGCATTCCGCTGGAGTTTCCCGTGCATCCGATCCAGGAGACCGGCAAGCGGCCCACCGCCTCGCTGGACCGCAACCTGACCTATCTCTCTCTCGTCGAGGTGCTTTACGGCTATCCGCTGGACGGCGTGGTGCTCACCATCGGTTGCGACAAGACCACGCCCGCCTGCCTGATGGGCGCGGCCACCGTCGACATTCCGGCGATCTGCCTCTCCTCCGGTCCGATGCTGAACGGCTGGTACCATGGCCAGCGCACGGGTTCAGGCACCATCGTGTGGATGGCGCGCGAGAAGCTGGCCACCGGCGAGATCGACTATGAAGGCTTCATCGAACTGGTCGCCACATCTGCGCCCTCGACCGGCTTCTGCAACACCATGGGCACGGCCACCACCATGAATTCGCTGGCCGAGGCGCTGGGCATGGCGCTTCCCGGCAACGCCGCCATCCCCGCGCCCTACCGCGAGCGCGGCCAGATGGCCTATGACACGGGGCGCCGCATCGTCGAGATGGTGAAGGAAGACCTCACGCCCTCGAAGATCATGACCCGCAAGGCCTTCGAGAACGCCATCGCCGTCAATACCGCGATCGGCGGCTCGACCAATGCCCCCAACCACCTCAATGCGATTGCCGCGCATCTGGGCATCGAGCTCACCGTGGCCGACTGGGAAAAGCATGGCTATGACCTGCCGCTGCTCGTCAACCTGCAGCCCGCCGGCGAATATCTGGGCGAGGACTATCACCGCGCCGGCGGCGTGCCCGCCGTGGTGGCGGAGCTGATCGCCGCGAAGAAGATCCACGAGAACTGCATCACCGCCAATGGCAAGACCATCGGCAAGAACTGCAAGGGCAAGTTCTCCTGGAACCGCGAGGTGATCCGCGCCTTCAAGGCGCCGCTCAAGAAACACGCCGGTTTCAAGCGGCTCTCAGGCAACCTCTTCGACAACGCCATCATGAAGACCAGCGTGATCTCGGAAGAATTCCGCAAGCGCTATCTCTCGAACCCGAAGGACCTCAACGCTTTCGAGGCCAAGGCCATCGTGTTCGACGGGCCGGAGGATTACCACGCCCATATCGACGACCCGAAACTGGGCATCGATGAGAATACCGTCCTGTTCATCCGCGGCGTCGGCCCGCTGGGCTATCCCGGTGCCGCGGAAGTGGTGAACATGCGGGCGCCAAATTATCTTCTGGAGAAAGGCGTGCGCTCGCTTCCCTGCGTGGGCGACGGCCGCCAGTCCGGCACGTCGGGGTCGCCGTCGATCCTCAACGCCTCGCCGGAAGCGGCCGCCGGAGGCGGCCTCGCACTGCTGAAGAACGGCGACAAGGTGCGCATCGATCTCAACAAGGGGACTTGCGACATGCTGGTGCCGGCTGCCGAGCTCAGCCGGCGGCGCGCCGCGCTTGAGAAGGCCGGCGGCTACAAGGTGCCGCCCAGCCAGACGCCGTGGCAGGAGATCTTCCGCAAGGAGGTGGGCCAGCTCGCCGAAGGCATGGTGCTGAAGGGCGCCACCAAGTTCCAGCGGGTGGCCAAGACCATGGGCCTGCCGCGCGACAACCACTAGCGGCCCACATGCTGGAACTCCGCTCCGGCGACATCGCGGCGCGCTTCACCACGCTGGGGGCCAGGCTCGTGGCGCTCGACTTCGCCGGCGCCGACCTGGTGATGGGCGGCGGCAGCGATGCGGAGCTTCTGGCCGGTGACTGGACGGCGGGTGCTGTCATGGGCCGCATCGCCGGGCGCATCGCCAATGCGGATATCAGCATCGACGGCGTGCGCCACCGGCTGACGCCCAACATGGGCGCGCATCAGCTGCATGGCGGGCCGGACAATTTCGCGGTGCGGCACTGGGATGTGCGGCAGACGGAGAACACGCTGCAGTTCACGCTGCATTCGCCGGACGGCGACCAGGGCTATCCCGGCGCGCTCGATGTCTCGGCCACCTATACGCTCGATGGCAACACGCTGTCGCTGGCGCTTGCGGCGCGAAGCACGAATCCCACCGTCATCAACCTCACCAGCCACGCCTATTGGAACCTTTCGGGCGGCGAGCGCGGCGCCTTCGACCATGAGATGCAGATCATGGGCTCCGCCTATCTGCCCCTGAACGATCTGCTGCTGCCCTCAGGCGAGCTGCGCGACGTGACCGGCACCCGCTGGGACTTCCGCGCGCTGCGCCAGGTGGGCGGCGTTTATGACAATTGCTGGGTGCTCGCCGGCGCGCGCGGCGAGATGAAACACGGACTCACGCTGCGCGACCCGGTTTCCGGCCGCACCATGGAGGTGTGGACCACCGAAGCCGGCATGCAGATGTATACCGCCGAACACTGGAACGAAGGCTTCCCCGGCAAGCAGGGTCCGCTCAAGCCCTATGCGGCAATCGCCATCGAGCCGCAGAATTTCCCCGACGCGCCCAACCACGCCAATTTCCCCAGCGCCCTGCTGCGGCCGGGCGAGGTCTACCGGAACAGCATCGCGTGGCGGTTCGGCTAGACGGTTTGCGTTGTCACGGAACCATCATCCCTGCTTAGGCGTCACCCCGGCGAAGGCCGGGGTCCAGCTTTGACACCAGGAAGCTGGATGCCGGCCTGCGCCGGCATGACGGCGGAAAAAATACAGGCCGATTCAGTAAAAGCGGACAGCCGCCCAGGCCTTCGTACTCTCCCGCGAAGCGGGAGAGGAAGGGGCCCCAACGAAGTTGGGGGAGGTGAGGGAGAAAAGCCCATCTTGCTGCGAACTTGGCCGTATGCGCCCAACCTACCAGACGAAACTGTCCATCACGAAATCAGGCTGCGGCGACAAGCTTGCGGCATCGCCGCCCGCCGAAACGCCTTGCAGAACCAGCAGCGTTGAAAAACCGGCATTGCGGCCGCCCGCCACGTCATGCTCCGGGCTGTCGCCGATGCACAGGATGCGCGGCGGATTGCCGATGAGCCTCGCGGCTTCCCGGTAGATCTCCGGATAGGGCTTGCCGATCCAGGTGACCTTGCCGCCCATCTCCTCATAAAGTGCCGCGATGGCGCCGGGCGCCGGCACGAGGCCGTTGGGCGTCAGCATCAACAGGTCAGGGTTGCAGCACAGGGCCGGCAACGTGATGCCCGCGAACAGGCGGCGGTAATCGTCAAGCGAGGTGCGCGGCGCGTTGGAACCGAGGATGAGCATGATTTCGGCCTCGGCCGGATCGGCCACGAATTCGATGCCATCGAAGCCATAATCCTCGCCATCCTTGCCGATGAGGAAAGCCTTGCGGGCGGACAGGCCCGCATAGGCCACCTCGCCGGAGCTGACCGCGTCAACGAACAGACCGCGCGGCACGCCCATGCGCACGAGCCTTTCGCGGTTGGCGGCGGCGCGCTTGCCGGAATTGGTCATCACCGCCACCGGAATACCCATGGCCTGCAATTCGCTCAGTATACGGAGGGTTCCGGGATAGAGCGTCTGCCCGTCATGGATGACGCCGAACTGATCGATCAGCATGCCGTCGAAACCGGCGGCAATCGCGTGAAGGCCGTCAATGCGCATGGCCGGTCCCGCGCCAGGCCAGAAGCGCCGCGCCAACCGCGGCGTGTTCGCTGACCGATGGCCTGGCCGGCACGCCCAGCGCCTGGAGGCGGATCGCCGTCCAGGCCGCATTCGCCGCACCGCCGCCCGCCGTGCGGATGCTGGCGAGCCGTGACGCGCCCAGTTCCGCGAGCTTGGCATAGGCGTCGGCCTCGATGCGGGCGATGCCTTCCAGCATGCCTTGCAGGAACAGACGGTCATCGGCCGGGCGCGGTTCGAGCCGCGGCGGCAAATCCGGATCGTTGACAGGAAATCTTTCACCTGGCTTGGCCAGCGGATAATAGTCGAGGCCGGTGGGCCGCCGCGGATCAAGAAGCGGCGTCAGGCGCGTCAGCTGTTCCGGGGAAAAATAGCTGGCGAGCACGGCGCCGCCGGTGTTGGAGGCGCCGCCCGCCAGCCATTGCGCGCCGATGCGGTGGCTGTAGATGCCGAAGTCCGGCGCGAATACCGGTTGCAGGGTAAGCAGTTTCAGCGTGAGCGTGGATCCCAACGAGGTGACGCCATCGCCAGGCTCGGCCGCGCCACTCGCCAGAAAGGCGGCGCAGCCATCGGTGGTGCCGGCCACCACCGCCACGTCCTCCGGAAGGCCGAGTTGCCGCGCAATCCTCGTGGCAATTCCCGCCACCCTGGTTCCCGCCGGCACGACGCGCGGAAACAACGCCGGGTCGAAACCCGCTGCCGCGATCCAGGCGGGCCATTGCCGCGCCACCGGGTCATAGCCTGACTTCAGCGCATTGTTCTCGTCGGTCACGCCGGAGTGACCGGTGAGGCGGCCCATGATCCAGTCAGCCTGATGGAGAATGCGCGCGCCGCGGCCGCGGAGCTCCATCGCGCGGGCCAGCGGCGAGGTTCCGCCGAGCGCCGCCGTCTCGCGGGGGGCGGCGGCGGCGACGCGCGCAAGCTCAGCCTTGCCGCAGGGATCATTATA
>DAISVW010000178.1:0-5619 GCA_036826695.1 Aestuariivirga sp. | reverse complement strand
GGATTGCGGCTCGTCGTCTTCTGCTCGTTGGAGATGGCGGGCGAGAGGCCGTCGATCTGGTCCACGTCCGGCTTCTGCATCATCTCGAGGAACTGCCGGGCATAGGCCGAGAGCGACTCGACATAGCGCCGCTGACCCTCGGCATAGATGGTGTCGAAGGCGAGCGAGGATTTGCCGGAGCCCGAAAGCCCGGTGAACACGATGAGCTTGTCCCGCGGAAGCTCGAGGGACACGTTTTTCAGGTTGTGCTCGCGCGCTCCCTGAATGGAAATCACTTTCTTCTGCTCTGGCATGGGCTCTCGACTAGATCAAAAAGGGAACGTCAGCAAGTATGGACGACGTTCACAACGCTTGTACGTGGCGCGTTTCTCTCCGATGCGGGTTATCCACAGATCCGTAGGTGCACGAAGCGGACATCTGATGTGCTGCCAAGACCAGACAAGCTGATCAGCTATCGGCGGTTCGGGTGGACAATCGTGTCAATCCGGCTACACCCTCTCAGGCCATCATATCACTGAGTCCGCCGAACAGCCGTGACCCCGTACGACATCCTGCGCAAGACATTCGGATACGAGAGCTTCCGGCCTGGCCAGGAGGGGATCGTCACCACCTTGCTGGAAGGGCGCAACGTGCTGGCGGTGATGCCGACGGGGTCGGGGAAGTCGCTGTGCTACCAGGTTCCGGCCCTGGCGCGGGGAGGGCTGGCCATCGTCGTCTCCCCGTTGGTGGCGCTGATGCAGGATCAGGTGGCGGCGCTGAAATTGGCGGGGGTGGCGGCGGAGAGCATAAACTCCGCGCAGGACTGGGACGAGAATATCGCCATCTGGCGGCGGGTGGCGGCAGGCGAGGTGAGTCTCCTCTATCTCTCGCCGGAGCGGCTGATGACAGAACGTATGGTGGGAGCGCTGGCGCGGCTCAACGTGCAACTCATTGCGATCGACGAGGCGCATTGCATCTCGCAGTGGGGGCCGTCCTTCCGGCCGGAATATGACATGCTGCGAAGCTTGCGGCAGTCCTTCCCGGGCGTTCCCATCGGCGCCTGCACCGCGTCAGCCGACGAAGCGACGCTGCGCGACACCGTGGCCAAGATCTTTTGCGGCGCTGCGGAGTTCTATGTCGCTGGCTTCGACCGGCCGAACCTGCAGCTCGCCGTCTCGCCCAAGGACAATGCGAAAGAGCAGCTTCTCGATTTCCTCGATGGGCGCGCCGGGCAGCCGGGCATCGTCTATGCGCTGTCGCGCAAGTCGACGGAGGAGTGGGCCTCCTTCCTCGTCTCCAAAGGCTTCCGCGCCATTGCCTATCATGCCGGCATGAATGCGGAGGACCGGGCGGAAGCGCAGAGCCTGTTCATGACGGAGAAGGGCATCATCGTCTGCGCCACCATCGCGTTTGGCATGGGGATCGACAAGCCGGATGTGCGCTTCGTGTTCCACGCCGACCTGCCATCCTCGCTCGATGCCTATTACCAGGAGATCGGGCGCGCCGGGCGCGATGGCCATCCGGCGGATGTGAAGATGGTCTACGGCCTCGGCGACATTCAGCTGCGCCGCCGCTTCATCGACCAGGAGGAGGGTGGCGACGAGCGCCGGCGGCGCGAGCACAAGAGGCTCGATGCGCTGGTGGCCTATTGCGAGGCGCCGGAGTGCCGGCGGCAGAACCTGCTGCTCTATTTCGGCGAGGAGTCGCCGCCCTGCGGCAATTGCGATGTCTGCCTCAATCCGGTGCATCTCGTCGATGGTACGGCGGAAGCGTTGTGGGTGCTCGAGGCGGTGAAGACCACCGGGCAGCGCTTCGGGGCGTCGCATATTGCGGACATTCTCGTTGGCAAGGGGAACGAGAAAGCGGATGCGCTGCGCCACACGGAGCTCCCTGTCTTCGGTATCGGCAAGGCGCATGGGCGGCAGCACTGGCAGTCGATGATCCGGCAGCTGGTGGGAGGTGGCTATCTGGCCCTCGATGTCGCGGGTTATGGTGGCCTTTCGATCTCGCCCAAGGGCATTGCGCTGGGGCGCGGTGAGGGGGCCTTCCGCTACCGCGAGGACCCGGCGCGCACCTCGCGCAAGGCGGAGCGCGCCCGCAGGATGATCGCCGCGGTGGAGGATGGGGCGGTCTCCGACGAGCTGCTGCAGCGCCTGAAAGCGCTGCGCGCGAAGCTCGCCAGGGAGCGCAAGGTTCCGGCCTATGTGGTGTTCACCGACCGGACGCTGATCGACATGGCGGCGAAGCGGCCGCTGACGCGCTGGGACTTCGGCGAGGTGCATGGCGTGGGCGAGTCGAAACTCCAGCAGTTCGCCGGTGTTTTCCTGGCCGAGATCGCCCGCTATGTGCAGCGGGAGAGCGGGGTCCCCGCAGCAGCAAGGCCGCAATCGTGAAACCCACCGCCATCGCCGAAACCCGGACCATGACGGTGATAGCCCTGCCGCTGATCTTCGCCTATCTCGCCGATGTGCTGATGGTGCTGACCACCAAGATGGTGGTGGGCAAGCTGGGTGCCGTCGAAATGGCGGCGGCGGGCATTTCGACCGATCTCGCCTATCAGATGTGCATCGTGCTGATGGGCTTCTTCTCGGTGGTGGGCGTGCTGGTGGCTGGGGCGCGTGGCGCCAACCGCCGCGAAGACATTGTGCCGGAGCTGATCCGCGGTCTTGCCCTGGCGGGCGTGCTGGGTCTTGGCGTGACGTTCATTGTGCTCAACCTCGGAACCGTGCTGCGCTTCACCGGGCAGGACGCCGAGGTGATCCGCCTCTCCGAGTCCTACTACGGGGGCTTTGCCTTCGCGATCCTGCCCATCGTCTGGTTCGGCGTGCTGCGGAGCTTCGCCGCCGCGATGATGAAGACCGGTTTCGTGCTGGCCATCACGGTGGCGGCGGTGGCGCTCAACTATCTGCTGATGCAAGGGCTCGTGCACGGCAGCTTTGGCCTGCCGCGGCTGGGCATTGCCGGGGCGGCGCTCGCCTGGGCGATTACCATGTGGCTGAAGGCGCTTTGCCTTGGGGCCTATATCTTTCTGCTGCTCCGCCGCCAGGGCCTGCCCCTGGGGCGCGTGGCGGCGGCAAGCCCCGTGGCCTATGCGCCGCTGGTGCGGCTTGGCCTGCCGGTGGCTGGCATCGTGGCGATGGAAATCGGCCTGTTCGCCGTTACCGCGCTGCTGTCCGGGGCCATGGGGGCGGGGCAGCTCGCTGCCTTCCAGATCGTCATGGGCTGGATCTCGGTGCCCTTTGTGATTTCGCTGGGCTTCTCGGAAGCCGCCATGGTGCGGGTCGCGTATTTTGCCGGCGCGAGCGATCAGCCGGCGGCCCGCCAGGCCGGTCATCTCGGCATGGCGGTGGGTGTTGCCGTGCCGCTGCTTCTGGTGCTGATCCCGGTGCTGGCGCCTGAGCAGCTGACCGGCGTGTTCCTCGACCCCGCCGACCCGCTCTACGGGCAGATCGCCGCGCTGGTCGCCACGCTGCTGCTCATCGGCGCGGTGTTCCAGGTGTTCGACAGCCTGCAGGTGATCGCCTCGCATGTGCTGCGCGGCCTCAAGGATGCGGTGATGCCGATGGTGATTGCCGCCATCGGCTATTGGGTGATCGGGCTTGGCGGCGCCTATGTGCTGGGATTCGCGCTGGGCTGGGGTGTGGCCGGCCTGTGGTGGGGCCTCGCGATGGGCCTCGCCTTCACCGCGGCGCTGCTGGCCTGGCGCTTCGAGCTGCTGTCGCGCCGTCAGTTCTCGATGTGATAGGTGGTGGAGATATAGGTCTCGTCTTCCTGGCCGGCGCGCTCGAAGGACAGGAAATCATAATAGCCGCAATGGCCCTCGCCGGGATAGATCCGGCAGGTCGAGGGCCGCGCCTCGTAGATCGTGCAGCGCCGCGCCTCTGTGTCGAAGAACTGGCAGATCTTGCCGAAATGCTCGTCCTTCTTGCGCCGCATCACCCGCTTGTAGCCATGCGCTGACTTGAAATACTTCTTCTCGGCCTGTTTGAGCGAGAGGCCGAAATGCTTGGCAATGCGCGCCGCGTCCCGGTCCTTCACCTCGATCACCGGATAGGAGCAGCAATAGCCGGGGCATTTGAGGCAATCATATTTCTTGCGGGGCATCGATTCCGGCTCCGGTCATTGGTCGCCAATGATTAGGACGATGCGGCGCGGGCCGCAACCGCTGGCGGCTTCTGGCCGGTGAGGGCCGCATATTTCCTGTTGGTATCCGCGAATTCGCCCATCAGCCACTCGCGAAAGGCGCGGACGGGCGCGGTTTCCTTCTGGCCCTTGGCGCGCACGAGCCAATAATGCCAGTGGTCCTTCATGTCGAAACCGAATGGCCTGGCGAGCCAGCCCTCGACGAGCGAGTCGGTGCCCAGCATCTGGTCGGCCAGCGCAACGCCCTGCCCGGCCTCGGCGGCGTCGCTCGCCAGATGGTTCTGGAACAGCGTGCCGCGCCAGTCCTCGACGCCGGTGACGCCATTGGCGGCGAGCCAGTCCGCCCACCACTGCTTGCGCGATTCATGGAGCAGGTTGAAATCGCCGAGGTCGGCCGGCGTGAAGCCCGCGCGGCCTTCAAGCAGCTTCGGCGCGCAGACCGGGAAGATCAGCGCATCGGTGAGCTTCTGGGCTTCGACATCGGGCCAGTCGCCCGAGCCATAGCGGATTCCCACATCGGCCTCGCCGGAGCGGAAATCGGCGAGCTTGCTCGACGGGTCGATGGAGAGCTCGATATCGGGGTGGAGCTCGTTGAAGCGGCCGAGCCGCGGCACCAGCCAGCGCGAGGCAATGGCGGGCTCGACCGTGACCTTCAGCTGCCGCACATCGCCCACCGCGGCGGCCTCGCGGGTGGCCTCCGCCAGCTGATCGAACAAGGGCGTGAGACGGGCGGCAAAGCGCCGCCCGGCCTCGGTCAGCACCACGCCTCGCCCGGTGCGCAGGAACAGCGCGGTGCCCAGCCAGTCCTCAAGGTCGCGCACATGGCGGCTCACCGCCGCATGGGTGACGAACAGGTCCGTCGCAGCCTCGGTGAAGCTCTCGAAGCGGGCGGCGGCTTCGAAAGCCTTGAGGGCGTTGAGGGAGGGAAGTCGGCGAGCCATGGTCTCTGTGTGTGATTTTTTGTTACAGCTAACGTAGGTTATTGCCGTTTGTTTCGCAAGAGCGAAAGAGCTATGTTCCGATCATCAAAAGAGAACCAATCAGACCGCCAAGGAGACATTATCATGAACTGGATTTTCAACACTTATTCAACAGTTTATCAGACCGCCATGCTGCAGCCGCAGGCTGAGTTGCGCCATGTTGCACCCGCGAAGACCCATGTGGCTGCCAAGCCCTCCCGGCTGCTCGGGCTGTTTGGACGGCGCCAGGGTTGATGCCCGAGTTGACATTGGGTCACCCCAGCGAAAGCTGGGGTCCCGCCTTGCAAGAGACAAGCTGGATACCGGCTTTCGTCGGCATCACGCTAGGGAAAGTTGGAGCCGGAACTGCGATATTTCTTGAAAAGGAACAAAACACGAACTATATTGCTGCGGACGGCGGGTGAATGGCGGTATCGCTTTCGCCGCTCATTGATTAGGGTGTCGGAAAACGAGGAGGGGTGTCATGGCAGGATCGGTGACCAAGGTCATTCTGGTCGGAAGTCTGGGGCGTGCCCCG
>DAISVW010000177.1:0-5627 GCA_036826695.1 Aestuariivirga sp. | reverse complement strand
TGTAGACTTCCGTGCCGGTGTCATAAGAGCCGATCGCGGCGCGCGGCTCCATGGCATTGGGAATGAGCCGGTTGTTGACGAGGTCGATCTTCGTCACATGCGCGGCCTTCTTGAAGGCGGCGTCGGTGGCCGCCTGATCGCCGAGCGACCAGTTGAAGACCCGGTTGTCGGGCGCCACGTCGTGGACCTGCGCCTTGTGGCCCATGGCCTTCGCCACATCCACCACATGCGGCAGCACGTCATAGTCGACATCCACCGCGGCGGCCGCGGCCTTGGCCAGTTCCTTGGTCTCGGCCACCACGACAGCGACATGATCGCCGACATAGCGGACCTTGCCCATGGCGAGGATCGGGTGCGGCCCGGCCTTCATCGGCGAGCCGTCCTTGGAATGAATCATCCAGCCGCAGATGAGACCGCCGATCTTGTCGGCCGCCACGTCATCGCCGGTGAAGATGCCGACGACGCCCGGCATCTTGCGCGCCTTCGCCGTGTTGATCTTCTTGATCGCCGCGTGGGCATGCGGGCTGCGCACGAAATACGCAAATGTCTGCTTCGGCAGGTTGATGTCGTCGGTGTAATTGCCCTTGCCGGTGATGAAGCGCAGGTCTTCCTTGCGCTTCACGCGGGCGCCGATGCCGGTGGCCTTGTCCATTGCTTCGTTCTCCCCTGATCACATGTTGGCGGCGCCCGCCCTGACGGCGGCGACGATGTTATGATAGCCCGTGCAGCGGCAGATATTGCCCTCGAGCTCGTGGCGGATGGTGTCTTCATCGAGTTTCTTGCCAAGCCGGTTGACCATGTCGACGGCCGCCATGATCATCCCCGGCGTGCAGAAACCGCACTGCAGGCCATGGTGTTCGCGGAAGGCCTCCTGCATCGGGTGCAGCTTGCCGTCAGCCGCGAGACCCTCGATGGTGGTGACCGCGGCGCCGTCATGGGCGATGGCCAGCGCCGTGCAGGCCTTCACCGCCTTGCCGTTCACATGCACGACACAGGCGCCGCACTGGCTGGTGTCGCAGCCGACGTGGGTGCCGGTCAGGCCAAGCTTGTCACGCAAGAATTCAACCAGCAGAGTGCGGCCTTCCACATCGCCGCACACCGCCTGTCCGTTCACCGTCATGGAAATAGCAGGCATTCGATCCTCCCGAATTGGCTTCCCCGAGCCCCCGGATCGTGCCTCACCTTGCGTGACGGCCTGCCGCCCCGGACGGGGATATTCTTTCTCGCCATCGTGCATACTCTGCCGAGACGCCGCCAGCGTCAAGTGCGGCCAATGGCCCTTTTTGGAAAGCTTTGCTGCGCTGCACAGCTTGAACCGGCTGACCCCGTCCATCGTAACCAACGACACAGACACAGGAGATGGCCATGCGGCTGATACTTGGTTTCCTCGCCTTATTCGTGTTTCTCAGCCTGCCCGCCCAGGCCGAAGACCTGAGCGCCCAGGACAAGTCCGCGTTTCAGGCGATCATTTCCGATCAGATTGCCGCCTTCCAGGCTGATGACGGGGCCAAAGCCTATGGTTTTGCCAGTCCGGGCATCCAGTCCATGTTTCCAAACCCCCTTCTTTTCATGGACATGGTGAAGCGCGGCTACCAGCCGGGCTACCGGCCCCAGTCCTTCACCTTCGGTGAGTCGGGCATCAATCCGGCCGGCCGGCCGTTCCAGAAAGTCACCATCATCGGCCCTGACGGTCTCACCTATGAGGCGCTCTACTCCATGGAACGGCAGCCTGACGGCAGCTGGAAGATCAGCGGCTGCGCGCTGGTCCGGGCACCGGACGTCAGCACCTGAACGCCCGGTCAGGCCATGGCGGAAATTGGATAGGCCACGGCGAAAAACCCCTACCGGCCGGCTGCGTAACCGCCTAGTTTCCCACTCCGGAAACAGGAGCAGACTCATGCAGCCCAAAGTCATCATCACCTGCGCGGTCACCGGCGCGGGCGATACGGTCGGCAAGCATCCGGCCATACCGGTGACGCCGGAGCAGATCGCCAATTCCGCCCTCGAGGCGGCCAGCGCCGGGGCAACGATCGTCCATTGCCATGTGCGCGAGCCGTCGACCGGCAAGGGCTCCCGCAAGGTGGCCTATTACCGCGAGGTGATGGAGCGCATCCGCGACCGCAACAGGGAGGTCATCATCAACCTCACCGCCGGCATGGGTGGCGACGTTGAAGTGGGCGCCGGCGAAAAGCCGCTGGACTTCGGACCGGGCACCGATTGCGTCGGGCCTGAAGAGCGGCTGATCCACGTGAAACAGCTGCGGCCCGAACTCTGCACGCTGGATTGCGGCACGCTGAATTTCGGCGATGGCAACGCCATCGTCGTCCAGACACCCACCCAGCTCCGCGAGCAGGCCCGGCTGATCAAGTCCTATGGGGTGAGACCGGAGATGGAGATTTTCGATTCTGGCAATCTGTGGTTTGCCAAGCAGCTGTGTGCCGAAGGCCTGATCGACGGACCGCCCCTGTTCCAGCTCTGCCTCGGCATTCCCTGGGGCGCGCCCTATGACAGCGAGACCATGGCCTATCAGAAGGCCCAGCTTCCAAAGGACGCCGTGTGGGCGGCCTTCGCCATCGGCCGCAACGAGTTTCCGGCGGTGGCCCAGGCGGTTCTCCTCGGCGGCCACGTGCGGGTGGGCCTCGAGGACAATCTGTGGCTCGAAAAGGGCGTCTACGCCTCCAACGGCACGCTGGTCGAGAAGGCGGTGAAGCTCATCGAGTTACTCGGCACCAGGGTGGCCTCGCCGGACGAGGGCCGCACGATCCTGCAACTCAGCCCCAGGAAACACTGACATGGCAAAGCCCAAGTCAATCAGGGCCGTCGGCATCGCCGGAACCGGGCTCATCGGCGCGGGCTGGGCGGCGCGGCTGTTGTTCCGCGGTTTTGACGTGATCGCCTATGATGTCTCACCCGCCGCCGAAGCGAAGCTCAAGGCCCAGATCAAGACCGCCTGGCCATCGCTGGAAGCGCTGCTCGGAAAACCGAAGAAAAAGGGCAAGCTTCGCTTCACCACCGACCTCAAGGTGATGGCCGCCAAGGCCGATTTCATCCATGAGGCAGCGCCGGAGCGCGAGGACCTGAAGATCAAGCTGTTCCGCGATATCGACGCCGTCGCCGCGCCGCATGTGATCATCGCGTCGTCCTCGTCAGGCTTCCTGCCCTCCAACCTGCAGCGCCAGTGCAGGCATCCGGAGCGCGTCATCATCGGCCACCCGTTCAACCCCGTTTATCTCCTCCCACTCGTCGAGACGGTGCCGGGCGCGAAGACATCGCCGGAAGCCATGGACCGCGCGGGGCAATATTTTGAGTCCATCGGCATGCATGTGCTCAGGCTCAAGAAGGAGATCATGGGCTATATCTGCGACCGGCTGCAGGAAGCCCTGTGGCGCGAGGCGCTGCATATTCTCAACAAGGACATCGGCACCACCGGCGACATCGATGATTCCATCGTTTATTCCGCCGGCATGCGCTGGGCCTTCATGGGCTCCTTCCTCACCTATCATCTGGCCGGCGGTCCCGGCGGCATGCGCGATTTCATCAAGCAGTTCGACCCGACGCTGGAACTCGACTGGACCGACCTCAAGTTCCCGAAGTGGAACGAAACCCTCGAGAGGCGCCTGGTGGAAGGCTGTGAGGCGCAGGCCGCCGGACGCGCGGTGGCCGAGATCGAGGCCAAGCGCAATGCCGTGCTGGTCGACATGATGAAGGTGTTCCGCAAGCACAAGATCGGCAGCGGCCTGGTGCTGGAGCGCGAGATGAAAGCCCGCAAGCAGAAACCGGCCTGAGAAAGGACCGCGAACCATGCCACAGCAACGCGTGATGATCACCGCCGCCGCCGACGGCATCGGCAAGGCGATTGCCCGGGCCTTCGCCGCCGAGGGTGCCAAGGTCCACATCTGCGACGTCAGCGAGACGGCGCTGGAAAGCTTCCGGCACCAGTTCCCGGACATTGCGGCGAGCAAGGTCAACGTGCGCCATGAGGGCGAGATCAACGCCTGGTTCGACGATGCGCTGGACGATCTGGGCGGGCTCGATGTGTTCGTGAACAATGCCGGCATCAAGGGCCCGACGTCGCCGGTCGAGGGCATCGCACTCGGCGAATGGCGCGAATGCCTGGAGGTGTGCCTCGACTCCTTCTTTCTGTGCGCCAGGCGCGCCGCGCCGGTGATGAAGGCGCAGCGATCGGGCACGATCATCAACATGTCGTCCAATGCCGGCCAGCATGGCTTCGGCAACCGCACGCCCTACGCCGCCGCCAAATGGGGCGTCATCGGGCTCACCAAGTCTCTCGCCATCGAGCTCGGCCGCTACAATGTTCGCTGCAACGCCATCTGCCCGGGCTCGGTCAAGGGCGACCGCATCAACCGGGTGATCCAGGGCGAGGCCGATGTGCGTGGCGTTCCCTTCGACGTGGTGGCCCGCGAGATCGTCGGCAACCAGTCGCTCGAACGCCTGACCGAGGCCGATGAAGTGGCGGCACTCGCCGTGTACCTGGCCTCGCCGCAGGCCTTCATGATCAACGGCCAGGACATTGCCATCGACGGCCATGTCGAGACCTTCCACATCAAGTGAGCGCGCATGGATTTCACCCTCAGCGATGAACAGCGGATGATCGTCGAGACGACGCGGAATTTCGTCGTCAACGAGCTCTATCCGCATGAAGCCGAGATCGAGGAAACCGGCGTGCTGCGGCCCGAGCTCCGCGACGCGATCAAGGCGAAGGCCATCGCCGCCGGGCTCTATGCCGCCAACATGCCGGCCGAAGTTGGCGGCGCCGGCCGCGATACACTCACCTGGGTGCTCTACGAAAAGGAACTGGGACGCGCCAATTACGCGCTGCACTGGACCTGCGTCGCCAGGCCCTCCAACATCCTGATGGCCTGCGTGGGCGATCAGCGCGAGAGGTACCTGTTTCCCAGCGTGCGTGGCGAGAAGGCCGATTGCCTCGCCATGACCGAGCCGGGCGCCGGCTCCGACGTGCGCGGCATGAACACCTACGCGCGCGACGAAGGCGATGATTTCGACGTCAATGGCGTCACGAATTTCAACATCCATGCCGAGGAGGCGAGCTTCGTCATCCTGTTCGCCGCCACCGGCGAGGAGGACACCCCGCGCGGCAAGAAGAAGCTGATCACCGCCTTCCTGATCGATATGGGAACGCCGGGCTTCACGGTGCGCAACGGCTACCGCAACGTCTCGCACCGCGGCTACAACAACTCGATCCTGGAATTCAACGATTGCCGGGTGCACAAGAGCCAGATTCTGGGCGAGCTGCACAAGGGCTTCGAGGTGGCCAATGCCTGGCTGGGCGCCACCCGGCTGCAGGTGGCCGCCACCTGCATTGGCCGGGCCGAACGCGCTCTGGCGCATGCCAAGCAATGGGCGGTTGACCGCCAGCAGTTCGGCCAGCAGATCGGCAAGTTCCAGGGCGTGTCCTTCAAGCTCGCCGACATGGCGGTGGAGCTCAAGGCAGCGGAACTGCTGACCCTCGAGGCGGCCTGGAAATTCGACCAGAAGACGGTGACCGACATGGACATGGCCATGGCCTAGCTGAATGCCACCGAGATGCTGGCCTTTGTCGCCGACGAGGCCATCCAGATTCATGGCGGCATGGGGCTGAGGTCAGA
>DAISVW010000176.1:0-5644 GCA_036826695.1 Aestuariivirga sp. | reverse complement strand
CGAAGATCGCGCCGTGGCGCTGGCTGGCCAGGCGCAGCTGGAAGCCGCTCTGGTCTTCCAGCCGGTAGCAGCCAGGTGCAGCTGTCATGCTCAGAGCTCGCCGAAGGCTTTTTCGATGACGTCGCTGCCCGGCTCGCTGCTGCTGCCTTCGCTGAACGAGAGGCTCCTGAGCAGCTGGGTGATGTCAGCAAGAAAGGCCGGGCTGCCGCAGATCATGACGCGGTCCTGCACGGCATCGATGGGCGGAAGCCCGAGGTCCGCCGCGATCCTGCCCTCGCCCAGGAGCTTGGTGATGCGGCCACGATGGCGGAAGTCCTCGCGGGTCACGGTCGGGTAGTAGAGCAGCTTGGCGCGGATCTCCTCGCCGAGGAGTTCATCCTGCGGCAGGCGGTTCTCGATGTCGCCCTTGTAGGCGAGCTCGGCGGCGAAGCGGCAGCCATGCACCAGCACCACCTTCTCGAAGCGTTCATAGACGGCGGGGTCCTTCACCAGGCTCATGAAGGGGGCAAGCCCGGTGCCGGTGGCCAGCAAATAGAGGTTGCGGCCGGGCAGCAGATTGTCGATCAGCAGGGTGCCGGTCGGCTTGCGGCCGACCAGGATCTTGTCGCCGGCCTTGATGTGCTGAAGCCTGGAGGTCAGCGGCCCGTCCGGCACCTTGATCGACAGGAACTCGAGTTCGTCGGCATAGTTGGGGCTGACCACGCTGTAGGCCCTGAGCAGCGGTTTTCCGCCGACCGGCAGGCCGATCATGGTGAACTGGCCGTGTTCGAACCGTAAAGAGGGCGAGCGCGTCGTCCGGAAGCTGAACAGCCGGTCGGTCCAGTGGTGGACACTCAGAACTTCCTCCTCGAACAACGCACTCATCGGGCAGCTCCATGCCGGGATTTTGTTTGTATACAAACGAAAAATATGGGATGATGTCGGCACTGTCAACTGCCGTTTCGCAGTTGCGAGAAGACCGCCGGAATTGCCCATGGACGACCAACCCGGAAAAATCCGCTGCGATGCCTGCCCCGTGCTCTGCTACATCCGCGAGGGCATGCTCGGCGCCTGCGACCGCTATGCCAACAAGGGTGGCGTCCTGACCCGCGTCGACCCGCATGTGCTGCTGGAGCGGACGGTGGCGCGTGGCGGTGAGCTGGTACCGTTTCTCCCCTCCGCGCGGGACTGGGACGGGCGCCTGGTGCGGGAGCCGGAGACCTTCGTGACCGCCATCGGCGCCGGCACGACCTATCCGGACTACAAGCCGGCCCCCTTCATCGTCGCATCCGAGGTCGACGGCGTGGACATGGTCACCGTCGTGACCGAGGGCATCTTCAGCTACTGCGGCCTGAAGGTGAAAATCGACACCGACCGCCACCTTGGACCCGAATGCGCGGCGGTGCGCGTGGCGGGCGAGCAGATCGGCCATGTGACCACGGCCGAATATGGCTCGCAGATGCTGTCCCTCGGCGGCGTGCGGCACCTGACGGGCGGTTCCAAGAAAGAGGGCCGCGTCACCTGCGAGAGCATGCTGGCGCTGGCCAATGGCCAGGCCGTGGAAGTAACCGTCGATGGCGGCGCCACCGTCGAGATCGCCGCCGGCAAGGCGCCCGTCATCAATGGTGTCAGGGAAGAGCGCATGCGGGTGGGCTGCGGATCGGCCACCATCGGCATGTTCGCCAAGCAATGGATGGGGCTGGTCGATGAGGTGGTGGTGGTCGACGACAACATAACAGGAGTGCTGTCCGAGCACCAGGCGGGAAAATTCCTGGGCGTGCCCGAGACCGGCATCAAGATGAAAGGCCACCGCTCGACGCCGGGGCGCTATTTCAAGGTGGCGCAACCGGGCACCGGCTGGGGTGGCACCGACCTCACTGATCCGCTCACCATTCTGAAGCCCTTCGATGCAGCGGAGGCCTGGCCCGGGCTGCGGCTGCTGATGGTCTCGACGCCCGGCGAGCACTTCGCCTACTACGAGCTGGACGACGCCTTGCGGCCGGTGGAGAAGGAATTGCCGCCGGCGCTGTGGCAGTCGGTCCAGCGCATTCAGGAAAATTGCGAGCCAGCCCTGTCCAGCGTGCTGTTCATGGCCGGGGCTGGCGGGTCACTGCGCGCCGGCGTCACCGAAAACCCGGTGCTGCTCACCCAATCCGTCCGGCAGGCGGTGACCCGGGTGACGGCGGGCGGCGCCCCCTGCTACGTCTGGCCGGGCGGCGGCATCACCTATATGGTGGACGTGACGGCCTTGCCCGGAAACGCCTTTGGATCGGTGCCTACCCCTGCCCTGGTGGCGCCCATCGAATTCACCATGACCAGGAGCGCCTATGCCGCGCTCGGCGGCCACATGGACCAGGTGCGGCCGCTGGCCGACATCGCCAACGCGCCCGGCAAAAAACGCATTTCCTGGGCTTGAGAAAAGGACGTGAAGATGCTGACCGAGATTCCGGGATTGATGGAGGCGGTGCGCGGCCGCTTCGCCCATGTCGAAGCCTGCCCATTCTCCGGGCCGCGCGTCTTTTTCGAGAATGCGGGGGGCGCGCTGACGCTGAACTCGGTGGTGGAAGATTCAGCCCTGTTCGCCTCCTACCCGGACAATCAGGGGCGGGACAATCCCGCCGCCAAGGCCCTGATAGCGGTGATCAACCAGGGCAAGGCGGATATGCGCCTGTTCCTCAACGCCCCCGATGGCCGCGTCTTCGTCGGCGAAAGCGGTACTGAAATGCTGTTCCGGCTGATCCGCACGGCAGCTGTGGGAGCGCGGCCCGGCGGCATCCTGCTGTCCTCGACGCTGGAGCACCCGGCAACCCGCAGCGCCATGGCGCACTGGGCGGAGGTCACGGGGCGGCGGCACGTGCTGGCGGCGCATGACAACGACACCGGCGCGATCTCGGCTGCCGCCTATCTCCCGCTGCTGACGCCCGATGTGCGCGTCGCCACCATTGTCCATACCTCTCCGGTCACCGGCATGAGTGCCGACATCGCCGCCATCGCCGCTGAGATCCGCAAGGTCTCGCCGGAGTGCTTCATCATCGTCGATGGCATCCAGCACGCCAGCCACGGCGCCGTCGACATCGCGGGGGCGGGCATCGATGGTTACGCGATCTCGCCCTACAAGGTGTTCTCGCGCCATGGCTATGGCATCGGCTGGGCCTCCGATCGGCTGACCGCGCTGCCGAAGGAGACGCTGATGGGCGGCCCGGCCGACAACTGGGAACTGGGAACCCGGGATGCCGGGAGCTACGCCACGTTTTCCCGCGTGGTGGACTATCTCGTCTGGCTCGGCGGCCATTTCACCGATACGCCAGACCGCCGCCAGCGGCTGGAGGCCGCGGCGAAAGCCATTCACGGGCATGAACATGCGCTTGCCGAAGCGATGATCCATGGCGCCGGCAACTTGGCCGGCCTTGCGCAAATCCCCGGGCTGACGCTGAACGGCGGAGCCGGCAATGAACGCAGAGAAGGGGTGATATCGTTTTCCATCGACGGCCGGAAAAGCGAGGACATCGTCGCGTTTCTCAATGAGCGCGGGCTTCGCACCCACACCCGCAAAGCCGATCACTACAGCGGCAACGTGCTGAACCCGCTGGGGCTTTCGAGCTGCGTGCGGGTGTCCTTCAGCCATTACAACACCCTTGCCGAAGTGTCGCGGCTGCTGGCTGCTATGAACGAATTCTCAGGCGGAGCGGAGGCGTGACCACCGCGTGATGATGGGGTAGTCTTGCCAAGAAAGCCAATTCACGGGAGGGCCACGCCATGATCGATTTCGCAATCACCGACACGCATGTTCATCTGCTTGACACCAAGCGGTTCAAGTACAGCTGGGAAGCCGGCGCACCGAAGCTGGGGCGCGACTGGTCGGTTGCCGATCTCGAGGCACGGGCCAGGCCCTACACTGTCGAAAACCTGGTGTTCGTCGAGGTCGACGTCGACATGCCGCAACATCTCGACGAGGCCGACTGGGTGCAGTCGCTCGCTGAAAAGGACAAGCGGATCAAGGGCTGCGTCGCCAGCCTGCCGATGGAAAAAGGACCCGCCATCGAACCGGACATGGCCAGGCTCGCAAAGCTTCCCGTGATGCGCGGCATCCGGCGCCTCATCCAGAACCAGCCCGACCCCGATTTCGCGGTGAAAGCCGATTTCGTCGCAGCCGTGAAGCTCCTGCCCAAATACAATCTGAGCTTCGACATCTGCATCTATCATCCCCAGTTTCCGGCGGTGCTGAAGCTGGTCCGGCAATGCCCGGACGTCTCCTTCATCCTGGACCATATCGGCAAGCCCGGCATCAAGGACGGCCTCTCCGAACCATGGAAGACCCATATCCGCGAGCTGGGCCAACTCCCCAATGTCAAATGCAAACTCTCGGGCGTGACGACCGAGGCCGATCACGCGCACTGGACGCGCGACCAGCTTCGCCCCTACATCGATCACGCCATTTCCTGCTTCGGTTTCGACCGCATCATGTATGGCGGCGACTGGCCGGTCTCGGAACTCGCCGGCAAATACACCGACTGGCTCGAGGTTCTGGACTGGACCACGGCAGGTTGCACGCCGGAGGAAAAGCGCAAGCTGTTCCGCGACAACGGCATCAAGGCCTATCGCCTCAACGCCTGATCAGTTGCCGGCGGCCGACGCTTGCTTGCCGGTGCAGACCGGCGGCAGTTCCTTGTCGCCGAACCAGATCTCGAAGGTGTTGGGCCGCACCTTGGCGGCGCCCGACCAGCGGTTGGTGAGGTTCACGACCTCGATCTCGAAGCCAAGCCCGCGCAGCCAGTTGGCGATGGTCTCGGCCTTGGCCACGTCCTCATCCTTCATGGCGCGGATCTCATTCACCTTGCCATCCCATTTGGCGAGCGAAATCGATGGCACGGTGATCAACGCGCCGTCATTGTCCTTCAGCGAAGAGAGAAGCTTCGAAAAACAGGCGCGCTGCTGTTCGTTGAGCACATTGACGAAAATGCGCGACGGCAGGCGGCCCACCGCCTCGGTGAACACCACCTGTACCCGCTGGTTCACTTCGGCGGCCTTGCTCAAAGCCCGTTCCATGGCGCTGAGCAGGGTCGGGTCGGACGCGTTGTTGGCGTATTCGAGCTGGGCCGCGACGAATTCCACGGGCACCTTGTCGTTCTTGAGCAGATACTCGAACATGGCGATGCCGTATTTCTGGCGTTCCGGCTTGTCGTCGCTGATGAGATCGATCATCGTCTTGAGATCATTCACATTCTGCTGCCAGCGGGTGAAATAGAGCCCCGTCCCGGCGATGGTGAGCGGGATCATGATGGTGGCGGTCATCTGCAGGATGATGTCGCGCCACGCCCGGCGGCTTTCTTTCGAATCGGAACTCATGCGGTCTCCCGTCCCTCGGGGGACCGTATCATCAAGTAATTGCAGCGAAAACGTGACCGGGCGGGATCAGACGAGCTGTTGACGCATGTCGTTCGGGTCAATGCCGGCTACCGCCACAGGCTTCTTCATGGCATCGCGGCGGAACGGCTCGCCCAGTTCCTGGTTGATCAGCGCTTCGATGAGCGTGGTCTTCTTGTGCTTCATCTGGTCTTCGACAGCCTTGGCGAGTGCGTCGCGCAGCTCGTCCATGGTCCGCGCCACAACGCCCATCAGTCAGCAGACCTAGGCGACAACGGCATACGAGACGTGGGAGTCAAGC
>DAISVW010000175.1:0-5675 GCA_036826695.1 Aestuariivirga sp. | reverse complement strand
ACGGCTGCAGACCGCTTACCGGGCCAGTTCCCCCATCGCCCGATCGAGGCCCTCCAGGGTAAGCGGGAACATGCGCCCATCGAGCGCGCGGGATATGAGCCCGGCCGAAGGCGAATGCGGCCAGTATTTCTGCGGCGTTGGGTTGAGCCAGACCAGCCTGGGATAAGCCTCCACCAGGCTCTTCAGCCAGACCTGTCCCTGCTCCTCGTTCCTATGCTCGTCGGATCCACCTGCCTCTGTAAACTGTATCGGGCTCATGTCGGCATCGCCCACGAAGATCGCCCTGTAGGAAGCCGGATAGGTGCGGAGAACCTGCCAGCTGTCGATGCGGGTGGCGGCGCGGCGGCGGTTGCTGCGCCACAGGCTTTCATAGGGGCAGTTGTGGAAATAGAAATACTCGAGATGCCGGAAAGCGGCGCGGGCGGCCGAGAACAGCTCCTCGCACAGCCGCACATGCGGGTCCATGGAGCCGCCGGCGTCGAGGAACAGCAGCACCTTTACGGTATTGCGCCGCTCCGGCACCAGCTTGACGTCGAGCCAGCCGGCCCGCGCCGTGGCGCCGATCGTGCCGGTGAGATCGAGTTCCTCGGCCGCACCCTCGCGGGCCAGCCTGCGCAGCCGCCGCAAGGCAAGCTTGATGCTGCGCGTGCCAAGCTCGACGGTGCCGTCGAGTTCCCTGTAGTCGCGGCGGTCCCAGACCTTGACGGCTGACAGACTGCGGTTTCCGTCCTGGCCGATGCGAACGCCGGCCGGGTTATAGCCATAGGCCCCGAAGGGCGAGGTGCCGGCGGTGCCGACCCATTTGCTGCCACCCTGGTGACGCCCTTTCTGTTCCTCAAGGCGTTTCTTCAGTTCGGCGAGAATGGCATCGAGCCCGCCCAGCGCCTTGACCAGCTTCTTGTCGTCATCGCTCAGGAGCTTTTCGGCGAGCTTGCGCAGCCAGTCCTCGGGGATGCCGGCCAGCAGTTCCTCTCCCGGGCTGGCGAGGCCGCGGAACACATGGCCGAAGACGCGGTCGAAGCGGTCGAAGTGGCGTTCGTCCTTCACCAGCGCGGCGCGCGCCAGGAAGTAGAACTGCTCCACATCGCTGTTGGCAACGCCCTTGTCGAGGGCTTCCATGAGGGTGAGATATTCCTTGAGCGAGACCGGAACGCCCGCGCCTTTGAGTTCCGCGAAGAAGGTGAGGAACATCAGGGTTCGCCCGCGACGATCACCGGATAGCCGGTGGCAGCGGCTTCCTCAGGCGCGCGGCGGCAGAAGGCTTCGCCCTCGCGCTTCGCCTCATAGACGAAATCCTCATAGAAGGCGTTCAGCGGCTGCGACAGCAGCGAGGCAAGCCCGGCAATGTCAAATTCATGGAAATGCGCCATCAGCCTTTCCTTCACGCCGGGATCAATGCGCAATGTGCCGGCGCAATGATCTTCCGCGACATCGAGCAGCGCCACCGCCATGGCGATGCGCGTGCCGCGGTCCTGCGCCAGCGCCGGCTGTGAGAGCAAGGCGAGGATGAGGAGGGTGGCGCCCGGCCTCATTCAGTCTTGCGCTCCGGCGCGGCGGAGACCAGCTCCTTCATCAGGCTGGAAAGCGTCTCCTTGGTGGATGGCTCCTGCGGCACGGGCCGGCACACGTCACGCGCCGCGAGCCCAACGCGCGCCGTGAGGATGCCGTTCACCGTTCCCTCGCCGAAGCGCGCCGAAAGCCGTCCCAGCAGGCCCTTGCCGAGCACATGCTGGATCAGGTTGTCTGAGAGCGCGATGCCACCAGTGACCGCGAGATGGCTCACCACCATGCGGGCCAGCCGCAGGGTTGCGAGCGTCGAGGGGCGGCCGCCATAGAGTGTCGCGAGCTGGCGGATCATGCGCAGGTTCTGCGCCGCCACCAGAAGGATGTCGAGTGCGGGCGTGGGCGCCACGGTGGTGAGCAGCGTGATCCGCCGCGCCGCGTGGGCGACGATGCGGTGCGCCTCGGCGTCGCGCCAGCCGACCAGATAGCGTTCGGCGAGCCTGACGCGGTCGCGGCCATCGAGAATGTCGCCCTCATACTGCCGGAGCTCCTTGAGGCCGAGCTGCGCATCGGCGCGGCTGGCATAGAGCGACTTGAGGCCGGTGACCGCGCGCTTCGCCGCCTCGGCATCGCCGGTGTTGATGGCATGCGCGGCATCGGTCTGAATGTGCGCGATGCGCCTGAGCCGTGCCAGCGCCCAGGCCTCGCGGATGACGATCGCCAATGCCGCAAGCGCCGCTGCCGCGGCAATGCCGGAGGCCAGCCAGCCCAGAATGGGCGAACGCGCGAAGAAATCCTCGATCAACCGGGACACCGCAAGGCCCGCCCACATGACGACCAGCGCCGCGAGCGCGCTCATCAACAGGGTTCCCCAGGCGAAGCGCGGGCGCGCCGTGGGCGGCACGGGCGGCGTCACATAGGAAGCGTCATCGATATCGGGCTCGATTTGAACGCCGGAAATGGCGCGTGGCGGACGCCGTGGTCCTTCTTCCGGCTCAGGCGGCGCGATCACGAAGGCGGTCGGCGTGCGGGGCTGGTCGTTCATCGGAAGCGGTCCCCCAGCAGGAATTCCATGGCGCGGTCGAGCCGGATGTGCGGCCAGCCGCCGTCCCTGGGCAGCGGCGGGCGGAAACGGACGAATTTGAGACTGCCTTCCAGAGAGCCGTCAAGGGCCTTGCGCGCGTCCTTCGGCAGATCGCCCGGGAAGATCGCTGCTTCGGTGGCGCCGTCGAAATGTGTGTCGCCCAGCTTCTCGCCGGCCAGCGGGGTGCCGAGGATGCATTCCAGCGTATCGCCCTTCTGCCGCACGGTTGCCTCGCGCGTGGCGCGGACCGCAGCCAGCGCCGCCGCGTCAACCTCCGCGCCCTGGAATTCGGCCCGCGTCATGGCATCACTGACGATCAGCTTCAGGATGTTCTCCAGCCGGTCATGACTGGAATGATGCAACAGGTCGGCCTTGGTGGCGGCGAACAGCACCCGGTCGATGCGCCGTCCGAACAGGGCGGACAGCAGCGCGTTCGGGCCCTGGCGGAAACAGGAAAGAATACCCGTGAGCGCCTGTTCAAGATCGTTCACCGCGGCGGCGCCGGCGTTGAGCGGCGTCAGCGCGTCGACCAGCACGATCTGCCGGTCAAGCCTGGCGAAATGCCCGAAGAAGAACGGTTTCACGATCTCGGCCACATAGGAACGATAGCGCCGCTCCATCAGGCCGCCGAGCGAGCCCTTGCGAAGCTCCGTACCCGGAGCGATGTCGAGCGGTGCGAAGGCCAGGAGCGGTGAGCCCTTGTAGTCTCCGGGCATCAGGAAGCGGCCGGGCGGCAGGCTGGAGAGCGAGACGTCGTCACGCCGGCAACGCGCGAGATAGGCGGTGAATATCTCGGCGGCGCGGATCGCCGCGAGCTCGTCGGCAGGGCCCTCCGGGTCAAGTCCGGCGAGCGTGTCATGGAACTCCGCCGCATATGCAAGCCGTGGCGCGGCGCGGCTGGCGGCGATGGTGGCGGCGGACCATTCAGCATAGCCCATGCGCAACAGCGGCAGATCGAGCAGCCATTCGCCAGGATAGTCGACGATGTCGATGTTGAGCTTGCCCCGCCCCAGGCTCCGCGAGATGAAGCCGGATGGGACATATTCCACGGCGATGCGGAGCTGGCTGATTCGGCTGGTGCTCTCGGGCCAGTGGCGGTCCTCGCCGGTGAGCGCCCGGGCATGCTGCTCATAGGCGAAGCGTGGCAGATCGTCGTCAGGCTGCGGTTCGAGATAGGCGCGGGTGATGCGGCCGCCGCTCAGCGCCTCGAAAGCGGGAAAACGCCCGCCATTGATCAGCGCGTTGACCAGCGCGGTGATGAACACCGTCTTGCCGGCGCGCGACAGGCCGGTGACGCCCAGCCGCAGGGAAGGGCTCACCAGGCTGGTGGCGAAATCCGCCATACCGCCTGCCGCGAGGCGCGTGCCGTCCACAATGCCAGAAAAGGTGACGATGTTCCGGTACCTCCTTGTTTCGGATTCCTAAGTGGTATGGTTCCGCGCCTGCCGCAAGAGTCAAGTCTCGTCCTGCATGAGGTCGCGCGGGCGCACGAAGGCGGCGAGCGTGCCCGATCCCGCCGCCATGGATGCCCAGTCGCCGCTGGCGAAATCGAGAACGGTCAGCCCGGCGGTCGGATATTTCTCCGCCATCTGCCGTTTCAGCGAAGTTTCACCCTTGCCCGCCAGAAGGAGTGCGAGACTCTGGATCGCCGGATTGTGCCCGACCAGCAGGATGCGCCTGTAGCTGCCGCCTTCGCGGCGGATCGCGGCAAGCAGCATTTCGCCGTCGCCGAAATCATAGAGGTCGTCGACGAACCGGGTCGTGGCCGGGGGCAGGGCGGGTGCTGCGACCTCAAGGGTCTCGCGCGTTCGCCTGGCGGGCGAGCACAGCACCAGATCGGGCACGAGGCTCCGTTCGGCCAGATAGCGCCCCATGCGCGCGGCCGCCTTCCGTCCGCGATCGGCCAGCGGCCGCGCGAAATCGGTCATGCCGGGTCCGCCGGTCACCGCCTTGGCGTGACGCAGGAGAAACAGCTGACGCCTGCCACGGCTCATCTGCCGATCGCGGAGAGTTCATAGGGCGTCGACTGGTAGAGCTCGTTGATCCAGTTTCCGAACAGCAGATGCGCGTGGCTGCGCCAGCGGTTCTCCGGGGGCAGTTGCGGATCGTTCTTCGGGAAGTAGTTGGCTGGCAGTGCGATGGGTTTGCCTGCCGTGCGGTCCCGCCAGTATTCGTCCGACAATGACGTGGTGTCGTATTCGATGTGGTTGAACATGTAGAGCGCGCGGTGTGGCCGGTCGTCAATCAGGCACAGGCCCGCCTCGTCCGACTCCATGAGGATTTCGAGGCCCCGGCTGGTGGGAATGTCGGCGCGGTGATTTTCCGTCCAGCGCGACACAGGGATCGAGAAATCATCCGAGAAGCCGCGCAGATATGGCGAGCTTGGCTTGAGGTTGCGGTGGCGGTAGACGCCGAAGCGCTTGTCGGGAAGCGCATGCTTCGGCACCTTGTGGAAATGCCACAGTGCCGCCTGCGCGCCCCAGCAGATGTGGAAGCTCGCATGCGTGTTGGTCTGGGTCCAGTCGAAGATGCGGGAGAGTTCGTCCCAATAGGTCACTTCCTCGAAATCGAGAAGCTCGACAGGCGCGCCGGTGACGATGAAGCCATCGAATTTCTGATCCTTCACATCTTCCCAGTCCTCGTAGAAGGCCAGCATGTGTTCGGCCGGCGTGTTCTTTGGCGTGTGGCTGGTGATCTTGACCAGAGTGAGCTCCACCTGCAGCGGCGTCGCGCCGATGAGTCTGGCGAACTGCGTCTCGGTCTTGATCTTGTTGGGCATCAGGTTGAGAAGCCCGATGCGCAGCGGACGGATGTCCTGCCTGGCGGCGGTGGCTTCGGTCATCACCATCACGCCCTCGGAGTCGAGCGTGTGGCGGGCGGGAAGATCGTTGGGAATGCGGATGGGCATGAGATCTAAGACTGCTGATCGATGGCTGCGGCGACGAGGGCGGTGAAATCCGCCTCCGATTGAACGGAGGGCACGTCGCGCATTCGGACCTTGTAGCCGAAGTTATCGGCAATCGCCTGGTAGAGCGGGATGCGATGGTGAAGAAGCTGTTCAAAGCCCCAGACCGCGAAACCGTCCGGG
>DAISVW010000174.1:0-5690 GCA_036826695.1 Aestuariivirga sp. | reverse complement strand
GAAAGCTGTTCGGCATGGAGCTCCACCGGCAGGCCATGGGCTATCGACGCCGCGAACACCCGCAGCGTTTCGTCGACCGAGAATGCAATGCCCTCGCAGAAGGCATCAACGGCATCCGCGAGTTTCGCGCCTGCGACCAGCGGGATCACCTCATCACAGACGATATCGAGATAGGCCGCGCGATTGTCCCTGAACTCCGGCGGCAGGGCATGGGCGCCGAGATAGCTGGTGACCACATCGACCGGCCGGACCTGCCCGAGCTTTCGGGCCACCGCCAGCATTTTCACTTCGGTGTCGCGGTCGAGCCCGTAGCCGGACTTGACTTCGACGGTGGTGACACCTTCGGCCAGCAGGCAGTCCAGCCGCCGGAGCGCGGAGACAACAAGCGCGGCTTCCGGCTCATTGCGGGTCGCCCGCACCGTGGCGGCGATGCCGCCGCCGGCCCTGGCGATCTCGGCATAGGAGACACCCGTCAGCCGCTGCTCGAACTCATTGGCGCGGCTCCCGCCATAGACGAGGTGGGTGTGGCAATCCACGAGGCCGGGTGTCACCAGCATCCCGCCGCAGTCGGTCGTCGCGCCACCCGGCGCATCGGCTCGGCGCCCCACCCAGGCGATCCGGCCGTCCTCGATCAGGATCGCCCCATCGCCGATCAGGCCATAGCCGCCCTGCATGGTCGCTGCGGCGAGATTGGTAAGGAGCATTGCCGGAAGCCTCTTGTACAAGGTTGTATATACAGTATAGTTCCAGCCATGCAAAGCGGCAAGTTGCGCTTCTCCTCGGTGCTGACGCCCGATGGCTGGCGCGAGGACATGATCGTCGGTCTCGACCAGCAGGGGTTCATCACCGAGGTCGCGCCGGCTGCAGAAGGCCCCGGACCTGAACGCATCGCGGGAATTGCCGTGCCGGCCATGCCGAATGTGCATTCCCATGCCCATCAGCGTCTTATGCTGGGGCTTGCTGAGCGGTCCGGCCCCGGCGCCGACAGTTTCTGGACCTGGCGCGAGGCGATGTATGGCTTTGCCCTGCGGCTTTCGCCCGATGACCTCGAAGCGGTGGCCGCGCAACTCTATGTCGAGATGCTGAAGGCCGGTTTCTCGGCGGTGGGCGAGTTTCAGTATCTGCATCACCAGCCCGATGGCGCGCCCTATGCCGATCCCGCCGAGATGAGCCTGCGCTGCCTCGCCGCTGCCGATCAGGCCGGTATCGGCATCACCATGCTGCCGACGCTCTATGCTTTCGGGGGCTTCGGCGGCCAGCCGCCGGCCCCCGCCCAGCGCCGCTTCATCAATGCTGCGGACCAGTTCCTGACCATCTTCGACAGGTTGTCTATACAGGTTGCGGGCAGCCCGTTGCGGCGGCTGGGCATCTCGCCGCACTCGCTGCGCGCGGTAACGCCTGACCTGCTGCGCGCGGTGCTGGCCGCCGTGCCAGCCGAGGCGCCGGTCCATATCCATGTCGCCGAGCAGATGAAAGAGGCTGAGGATTGTCTTTCCTCTTGCGGCCTTCGCCCCATCGCGTTGCTGCTGCGCGAATTCGCCCTGTCCAGCCGCTGGACGGCGATCCACGCCACCCATATGACGCCTGCTGAAACGATGGCGCTCGCCCGGACGGGGGCTATTGCCGGCCTGTGCCCGACCACCGAAGCCAATCTGGGTGATGGCATCTTCCCCGCCACCGATTTTCTTGGCGCCGGTGGACGTTTCGCCATCGGCTCCGACAGCCAGATCAGTGTCTCGCCCGCCGAGGACCTGCGGATGCTCGAATATTCCCAACGCCTGCGAGACCGCACGCGCAACACGCTGGCCGGTGGCCCCAGCCGGTCAACCGGCCGCAGCCTTTATGACGCCGCGCTGGCTGGCGGCGCGCGGGCCCTCAACCAGCCCGTCGGCGCCATTGCCCCGGGCTACCGCTGCGACATTGCCGTCCTTGATGAGGACCACCCATTGCTCGCCGGACGCGCCCGGGACCAGGCGCTCGACACCTGGATCTTTTCGGGCGGCAATCAGCTGGTGAAACATGTCTACGTGGCCGGCCGCCCGCTGGTCACCGACCGCCGCCACACCAGCGAAGACCACATCGCGCGGAATTTCCGCGCCGCCCTGAGGAGGCTTGCCACATGATCGTCATCGGTGACCGCCCGCTTGATCTTTCTGACATCCGCGCCGCCCTGTCGGGCCCGATCGAGCTGGGCATCTCGGACAAGGCGCGGGGCCTCATCGCCCGCTCGGCGGAGACGGTGCGCCGCCTGCTCGCCACCGGCGAGGCCATCTATGGGGTCAACACCGGCTTCGGCAAGCTGGCGAAGACCAGGATTCCCGGCCCTGATCTTGACCGGCTGCAAATCAATATCGTGCGCTCGCATGCCGCCGGTGTCGGCGCTGCGCTGTCGCCCGCCGTCACCCGCCTTGTGCTGCTGCTGAAGGTCAATGCGCTGGCGCAAGGCGCTTCGGGCATTTCGCTGGCGGCGGTTGAGGCCCTTGTGAGCCTGATCAACGCCGATATTCTGCCAGTCATTCCGGGGCAGGGCTCGGTCGGCGCGTCGGGTGATCTGGCGCCGCTCGCGCATATGAGCCTCGTGCTGCTGGGAGAAGGCGAGGCTTTGGTATCAGGCCAGCGGATGAGCGGTGCCAATGCCTTGCGCGCCGCCGGGATTGCGCCCGTCGCGCTCGGCCCCAAGGAAGGCCTGGCGCTGCTGAACGGCACCCAGGTCTCGACCGCGCTGGCGCTGGCGGGCCTCCTTGCCGCCGAACGCAATGCCGCCGCCGCCATTTTGGCCGGGGCCATGTCGGTCGATGCCGTGATGGGATCGGACACGCCTTTCGACCCGCGCATTCACGCGCTGCGGCCCCATCCCGGTCAGCTGCTGGCCGCCGCGCATTACCGCCGCCTGCTGGCGGGCAGCGCCATCCGCGCGTCCCATCTCAGTGGCGATGACCGGGTGCAGGACCCCTATTCCTTCCGCTGCCAGCCGCAGGTGATGGGCGCCTGCCTCGATCTTCTCGGCAATGCCACGCGCACGCTGCTCATCGAAGCCAATTCCGTGTCCGACAATCCTCTGGTGTTCGCCGAGGACGGCGCGGTACTGTCAGGTGGCAATTTCCACGCCGAGCCCGTCGCCTTCGCCGCAGACATGATTGCGCTCGCCGTGGCTGAAATTGGTTCGCTGTCCGAGCGGCGCATTGCCGCCCTCATCGATTCGTCTATTTCGCTGCTGCCGGCCTTCCTGATCCGCAATCCAGGCCTCAACTCCGGCTTCATGGTGCCGCAATGCACTGCCGCAGCACTGATGAGCGAAAACAAGCAGCTGTCGCATCCGGCCTCGGTCGATTCAGCGCCCACCTCGGCCAACCAGGAAGACCACGTCTCGATGGCCACACACGGGGCGCGTCGGCTGTTGGCGATGACCGCCAATCTCTCGCGCATCGTCTCGATCGAGCTGTTGGCGGCCGCCGAAGGTATCGATTTCCGCCGTCCGCTGCGTTCCTCGGCCGTGCTGGAAGACGCGCATGCCGTGATCCGCGCCCATGCCGCCCGGCGCGAGGAAGACCGCGAATTCGCCACCGACACCGAAGCTGTGGCGGTGCTTATCGAACAGGGACGCTTTGACGATTTCGTGCCCGACCTGCTTGTGGCATTATGACAGATGGGCGCTACTCGCCCCCCGGGCCCATGATTTTCTTGCGAAGGCGGCGCACGCCATACCAGACAAGGAACAAGATTACCGGAATGCTGAGCAGGCTGACGAGCTTGGTGTCGGTCTTGGCATAGTCGCCGAAACCTTCGATGAGCTTCGCGAAGATGCCGATCAGATAGTAGCTTATTGCGACCACCGACAGGCTTTCGACGGTCTGCTGTAGCCTCAGCTGCTGCAGGCCGCGCTTTTCCATCGACTTCAACACCTGCTGGTTCTGCCCCTCGAGCGCGATGTCGACCCGGGTGCGGAGCAGGTTGGAAGCCCGCTCGCTGCGCTCGGCGAGGCTCCGGATGCGGTCCGAAACCGCCTGGCAGGTGGCCATGGCGGGCGTGAACCGGCGGTCGAGGAACACGCCGAGGCGCTGGAAGCTCATCAGCTTTTCCTCGCCCAGTTCGGCGACCCGCTTGTCGACCAGGGCGGCATAGGCCCGCGACGCCGCGAAGCGGTAGCTCGTCCTGCTCGAGATTTCCTCGACATCGCGGGCGATGCGGCTCAGTTCGGTGAGGAGTTCGGCGTCCTCATGGCTTTCACGGGCCGAAAGCATGTCGGCCGTAACCTTGGAGACGGCGCGCTCCAGCCCGGCCAGTTCGCCCTGCACCTTGCGGGCCATCGGCAGGGCCAGAAGGGCCATCATGCGGTAGGTTTCGATCTCGTGAATGCGGCGCACGACGCGGCCAAGCCGGAGCGGCGAAAGCCCGTGATCCTGCACCAGCATGCGGGTGTAGCCATCAGGCCCGATGCGGAAATCGGTCCACACCGTGGCCTGACCCGAACTGACCCGCGAACCGGCCAGATCCTCGTGGCCGAACAGCGCAACCAGATCGGTGGAACTGGGCTCGGGCTCAGTCTTGGCCATGACCCGCGTATGGATGCCCACCAGCCGCGCGCCTGGCAGGCCATCGACCCAGCCCACTGGCAGCAGCGCCAGGGCCTCGCCCTTTTCGGGTCCGCCCTCGGCGACGACGCTCAACCGGTAGAACTCGCCATGCCGCTCATATTTGATCTGGCCACCGGCGATCTCCGCCGAATGATGTGCGGCTCCCTCGGACGGCGGCTTGACGCCCAGCGCGTCGCACAACAGCCTGATGTGAGCGAGCGGATCACCATCGCCTTCCCGCAGCGTGAAAGCGAGATGGGTGATGCGGGCGGGCGCCGTCACCGGCAAGCCAGGACGCCCGTGCAACTCGTCGTTCAGCACATAACGAAGCTCGTGATCGCGCATGGCCACTCCTGCGCCCAGCTTTACGGGGCCCTGCCGGAACGGTCAACGGCGCATCATGCGTGGCGCAACTTCCCTCTTCCGCCCTGTCACAAAACCACTATAAGGGCGGCGTATTCAAGCAGATCAGCATTCCGGAGACCCCGCTCATGAGCAAGATCCGTGTGGCCATCAACGGCTTCGGCCGCATCGGCCGCAATATCGTCCGCGCCATCTATGAGTCAGGCCGCAAGGACATCGACGTCGTGGCCGTCAACGATCTGGGACCGGTCGAGACCAACGCCCATCTCCTGCAGTTCGATTCGGTGCATGGCCGGTTCCCGCGCGAGGTGACGGTGAAGGGCGACTCGATCTCGATCGGCACCGATCAATTCAAGGTGACCGCGATCAAGGACCCCGCGCAGCTGCCCTGGAAGGATATGGGCATCGACATCGCCATGGAATGCACCGGCATCTTCACGGCGCGCGACACGGCCGCGGCGCATCTCGCGGCGGGCGCCACGCGGGTGATCGTCTCGGCGCCGTCGGACGGCGCCGACTTCACCGTCGTCTATGGCGTCAACCACGACAAGCTGACCCGCGATCATCTGGTGATCTCGAATGCCTCCTGCACCACCAATTGCCTTGCGCCGGTCGCCAAGGTGCTGAACGACGCAATCGGCATCGAAAAGGGCATGATGACAACCGTCCATTCCTACACCAATGATCAGCCATCGCTCGACCAGATGCACAAGGATCTCTCCAGGGCGCGAGCAGACGCGCTGTAGAAGATCC
>DAISVW010000173.1:0-5694 GCA_036826695.1 Aestuariivirga sp. | reverse complement strand
GCCGCGTGCGGTTGGGCTATCCGCGCCGGCTCCATGCCGCCAATACGCCGGGGCCGCAGGCGCGGCGCGCCGCCATCCTGCGCCGCGAAGCGCAAAGGCTCGAGTTCATGCGGACCGAGAGACCGTTCATCGCCGCCGGTTCGACCGGCACCATCCCGGCGACCGCGGCGCTGCTCAAGGCGATTGCCGGGCTTGCCAACGGCGCGGTGGTGCTGCCGGGCCTCGACCGGATGATGGATGAGGAAAGCTGGGCCGAGCTTGGCCCCACCCACCCTCACCTTGCGATCACTCAAGTGCTGGCCCGGCTGCGCGCCGGGCGCGACATGGTGGCGGATCTGGGACCGGAAGCGGCGCCCGGCCCGCGCGCCTGGCTGGCCAGCGAACTGATGCGCCCGGCCGCCACCGCCGAGAAATGGCACGGCACGCTTGCGGGCAAGACGGCGCGGGTCGCGCAAGCGATGCAGGGCGTCGAACTGGTCGAAACGCGGAGCATCGAGGAGCAGGCGGTGGCGGCGGCGCTGATCCTGCGCGAGTGCCTCGAAACGCCGGGCCGCAGCGGCTGCCTTGTCACCCCCGACCGGCAGCTGGCCCGCCGTGTCAAGGCGGAACTGCGGCGCTGGAACATCGACATCAATGATTCGGCGGGTGAGCCGCTGATCAGGTTTGGCGGCGCGGCGCTGCTCAACCTGCTGATCGAGGCGGAGCTCGGCAACTTCACGGCCCTGCCGCTGGCCGCCCTGCTCCGCCATGAGCTCGCCTGTTTCGGCTGTTCACCGGACGAGGCGCGCCGCCATGTGAGCCTGATCGAACTGGCGCTGCTGCGCACCGGCACTGGCGCACCGGAGATCGGCAGGCTGGCCCATGCCATGCGGCTTGCCGCGGAGCCCGACGATGACCGGCTGCCGCATCTCCTCCTGCGCGGCGTCAGCGAGGAAGCCTGGGAAGATGCCATCGCCCACTGCCAGCGCATCATGGCAGTGCTGGCGCCGCTGACGGCCGACCCGCCTGCCACGCTTTCCGGCCATCTGGCGCGCCTCATCGCCGCCTGCGAGGCGATGGCGGGCGCGGATTTCTGGCGAGGCGAGGGCAGCGAGGAGTTGCGCGCCGCTATCGACTTGCTTCACGAGGAATCGCATTGGCTCAACGCCTGCGATCTGCCGCGCGCCGCCGGCATCATCCGGCACTGGCTGCACGGCCTGCCAGTGCGGCCAAGACGGCAGCCGCCATCAGACCTCCGTATCCTCGGCCTCCTCGAAGCCCGGCTGATGCGCGCCGACGTCACCGTACTTGCCGGACTCAATGAGGGAACCTGGCCCGGCGCCGTCGACACCGGCCCGTGGATCAACCGCCCGATGCGCGACAGCCTCGCCATGAAGCAGCCCGAGGCGCAGATCGGCCAGACCGCGCATGATTTCGTGCAGGCCTTCGGCAATGGCGACGTCAAGCTGTTGTGGTCGCGGCGCATGGGCGACTCACCAGGAACGCCGTCGCGCTGGATTCTCCGTCTACAGACGATCCTCGGGGCGGCGAAGCATGAGTTGCCTGCCGGGGACAGCCGCTGGGCCAGCTGGGCGCGGGCGCTGGCGACGCCCGCCGCCGGCCGGCCAATCCTCAAGCCAAGGCCCGCGCCACCCCTCAGCCTGAGGCCTAAGGGCCTGAGCGTCACCCGCATCGAGACACTGATCCGCGATCCCTATGCCATCTATGCGCGCTATGTCTTGCTGCTTGAGCCGGTGAAGCCGGTTTCGGCGTCACCCGATCCGGCGCGGCGCGGCATCATCATCCATGGCGCCATCGGCGATTTTCTCTCGGACCACGCCACCGGCCTTCCGGCTGACGTCTTCGCCGCGCTGGAACAGGCCGGAGCCCGGCGCTTCAAGAAGATCGCCGATTACCCGGGCCTCATCAGTTTCTGGTGGCCACGGTTCCAGCGCGCTGCGCGCTGGCTTGCCGATCAGGAGCCGCAGTTCCGCGATGGCGCGGAACGCACCGTTGCCGAAAGCCCGGGCGCCATTGAACTCAATGTCGGCGGTGAGGCCTTCAGGCTCAGCTGCCGCGCCGACCGCATCGATCTTCTGGCCGACGGCCGGGCGCGCATCACCGACTACAAGACCGGTTCGGTGCCGAGCAAGGCGCAGGTCGAGAAGGGTCTGGCGCCGCAGCTCACGCTGCAGGCGGCGATCCTGGCGCAAGGCGGCTTCGACGGAATCACGGCGCGCGAAACATCCGACATCGCCTATGTTCACCTGACCGGCGGCAACCCGCCGGGCGAAGTCAACCAGCTCGACGTCAAGGTCATGAGGCTGGCCCTTGATCATCTGGCGGGGCTCGAACGCCTGCTTGCCGCCTATGCCGATCCGCGCCGGGCCTATCTGCCGCGCGCCATGATCGAGCGTGAGGACGACGCTGGCGATTATGACCATCTGTCGCGCCATCAGGAGTGGACACTGTCGGGAGACCTGCCATGACTGGCCATCACGGAGCCAGCCAGGCGCAGCAGCGCGCCTCGGACCCGGCGGTCACCGCCTGGGTCAACGCCAATGCGGGTTCCGGCAAGACCCATGTGCTGGTCAACCGCGTGGTGCGGCTGCTGCTGGAGGGCAGCGACCCCGCCCGCATCATGTGCCTGACCTTCACCAGGGCGGCGGCCGCCGAAATGGCCAACCGGCTGTTCGGCGGGCTTGGCAAGTGGATCGCCCTGGATGATCAGGCGCTGCGCGGCGAATTGGCGAAGCTCGGCTGCCCCGATGCCGGCGACGCGCTGCTGGCCAGGGCCCGGCAATTGTTCACCCGCGCGCTGGAAACGCCGGGCGGCCTCAAGATCCAGACCATCCATGCCTTCTGCGAACGTGTGCTGCAGCTGTTTCCGGTGGAGGCGGGGATCGTGCCGCACTTCACCATGCTTGATGACCGCGAAACCGCAGCACTGCTGGCCGAGGCGCGTGACGCCGTTCTGGCGGAGGCGCGAGACCGCAGCGGGGCGGCGCTCGGCATGGCACTCGCCGATGTGGCGGCCCGGGTCAACGCCGATGTTTTCGACCGCCTTCTGTCGCAGCTCCTGGCGAAACGCTCCAGCCTCGGCGCTCTTTTCGGGGAGGAAGGCGGCCTCGCCCAGGCGGAGAGCCGGCTGCGCTACCTGTTATCGCTCGAACAGGGGCTGACACGCGAATCCGTCGAGCTAGGTCTTGCCTGCGACAAGGCCGCCTATCTCAGGCTCGCCGCAGCGCTCGATGAGGGCACGGCAACAGAGCAGAAGCGCGCGGAACATATTCGCCGCATCTGCCGGGTGGCATCTCTGAACCTGGTCGATCTGCGGCCAATCCTGCTCACCGGCGATGGCGGCATACGCAAGACCATCGCCAACGCGCCGACGTTGAAGGCCAATCCCTGGATCGAGGCGTTCATCCAGGCGGACCAGTCACGCCTGCACCGGGGGCTGGGCCTGATCGGCGATCTTGACTGCCTCGGCGCCACGCTGTCTCTCCTCAGGCTGGGGAGCGCCATGGCGCAGCGTTTCGAACAGGCCAAGAAGGCGCGTGGCGCCTATGATTTCGAAGATCTCATCGCCAGGACCGGCGAATTGCTGCGCGACAGGCCGGACGCCGCCTGGGTGCTCTACAAGCTGGACGGCGGCATCGAGCATCTGCTGATCGACGAGGCGCAGGACACGAGTCCCGCGCAATGGCAGATCATCCGTGCCCTGACCGATGAATTTTTTGCCGGCGAGGGCCGCCACGGCAGCAAGACCCGCACCCTGTTCGTGGTGGGTGACCGCAAGCAGTCGATCTACTCCTTCCAGGGCGCCGACCCCGCGGTGTTCGAAACCGTGCTTGAAGACGTAAGCCGCCAGGTTCGAGAGGCCCGCCAGGAATTCCGGCCGGTCGATCTCAGCGTGTCGTTCCGCTCAACCCCGGAAGTCCTCGAGGCGGTTGATGCGGTGTTTGCGCCGGGATCGGCGGCGCGGCGGGATGTCGATGGCGGCGTTGACCGGGACTGGCATCATGAAGCCAACCGGCGCGGCATTCCGGGCGTCGTCGAAATCTGGCCGCTGGAGCTTCCCGGCGACAAGGAAGAGGAATTGCCCTGGCAGGCGCCAATTGACCGCGAGCCCGCGCATACGCCGCGCCGGAGGCTGGCGAAGAAGCTGGCCGAGACCATCAAGGGCTGGATCGGCCGCCGCCGCCTCTTGGCCCGCGACCGCGCCGTGGAGGCCGGTGACATCCTGATCCTGGTCAGGCAGCGCAATGGTTTCTTCGACGCCATGATCCGCGCCTTGTGGAACGAAGGCGTGCCGGTGGCCGGCGCCGACCGGCTGAAGCTCGGCGAGAACATCGCCGTGCTCGACCTGATGGCGCTGGCGCAGTTCGCCATCATGCCGGAGGACGATCACGCGCTGGCCTGCATCCTGAAGAGCCCGCTGCTGGCTCGCCCCCTCAGCGAGGACGAACTTCTCCACATCGCCGCGAACCGGTCACCCGGCACGCTGTGGCAGAGGCTGGCACAGGAGCAAGGCGCGCCCTTCATGGCGGCGGCAGCGCTGCTCCGCCCGCTCAGGGCCATGGCGGCACGGGCCAGGCCTTTCGAATTCTTTTCCGGCGTTCTCGCGCAGGCCCGCGGGCGGTTTCTCGAACGGCTCGGCAGCGAGGCCAATGACGCGATCGATGCGCTGCTCGGCCGCGCGCTCGACTACGAGGAAGAGAACGGCACCTCGCTCGCCGGCTTCGTCAACTGGTTTGAGGCCGAGGAGATCGAGATCAAGCGCAACATGGAGCCGGGTTCGGGCCAGGTACGGGTGATGACCGTGCATGGCGCCAAGGGCCTCGAAGCGCCGATCGTCATCCTGCCCGACACCACGAGCTTGCCGGATGCGCGGAAAAGTGACCCGCTGCTGATGCTGGACAGCGGCTCTGACGGGCACGCCAAGGTGCCGCTCTGGGCCGTGCCGAAACTCGAGGCCGGGCACAGTGTCATGCGCCTCAAGGAGAAGCAGAAAGCGGCGAGCCTCGCCGAATACCGCCGCCTGCTCTATGTCGCGATGACGCGGGCCGAGGATGAACTCTATGTCTGCGGCCACGCCAACCGCGAGAAGCTCCCCGAGGCCTGCTGGTATGAGACGGTTCGCGTGGCACTTCAGGCCAGGATGACCACGCTCGAAGATGGCGCCGGCTGGCGGCTGGGTGCAGCGCCGGTGCCGGAACCGGTTTCGGAAAAGCGGCAATCAACGGTGGAGTCCAGCTTGCCGGAGTGGATCAGGCGCCCCGTCGCCGCGAGCCCGGCCCCAGAAGCCGGTGAGCCGCCCGAGCGGCCCGGCAATGAAGAGGCCGTGGCGCGCGGAATCCTGATCCATCGCATTCTCGAAAACCTGCCCGATCTGCCACAGGCGGAGCGCCAGGCCTATATCGCCGCAGCCGTCAGGCGCGGTGGCGGCGATGCGGCGCTGGCCCGGCAGATTGAGACGCTGCCCGCCGACCCTCTGCTTGCCGAGGTTCTCTCCGCCGACGGCCATTCGGAAGCCACCCTCATCGCCGAGACGCCGGACGGCGGCATCGAGCGCCGCCGGATCGACCGGATGGTGGTGACCCCGGAGGCCATTCTGGTCGCCGACTACAAGACTGACCGCCAGCCGCCGGACACGCCGGAAGACTGTAAGCCGGAATACCTGATGCATCTGTCCATCTACCGTTACGCGCTGCG
>DAISVW010000172.1:0-5695 GCA_036826695.1 Aestuariivirga sp. | reverse complement strand
CGGATAGAGACTGCTCTCTGTAAGGCAACCAGGGCGCCTCGCGGATTCTTGTCGTAGTACAAAGCAAGCGCCTTCATGTGAAGTGCGACGAAATGATTGGGATCAACTTTTAGAATATCGTTTGCGATATCTACGGCTTTTGAAAATTGTCCGCTGCGAATGAGAGAAAGAGTCGCCTGAAGTTTTGACGAAGCACCATTCATTGTCTGCCATTCAGGTAGGTTAACGTTGCCACCTTGCGTGACATCGAAATTTCATCAGATATGAGATTTTCGAACCCTGGAAAAGACTATTCTGCAGTCGGCTCATTCATTGATTCCATTCTGCCCGTATCCGCGTGTTCTCGGAGTGTTCCGAACCTGCAGGCAGCGTTCGCCCAAGTCCGTCGGCGTGGCGCCAGCTGGCATACGCGCCGTCGCTCCTCCTCTCCCTTGACGGACATTTGCCCAGCTTCGAGAGTGCTGGCTAAGGCAGTGGAGGCCGCTGCGAGACGATATACAGAGCGGTGTTGCAGCTCGTTCAGGCTCTGACGAATGTCGAACCAGCTCAGCTGGGCGATCCTGCGGGCGGCTTGGCAGGGTTCTTGACAGAACTGTGGTTGCCATTCGGTTTCTCGGGTATAAGGTTTCTAACCGGGAGTGAACCATGCGTCAGGCCGCCAAGACCCAATCCGTTGAAAAGATCGATCCGGTGTGGAGCCGCATCCGGGAAGAAGCGGGCGAGATTGCCCGCAACGAGCCGGCGCTGGGCGGCTTCATCTTCTCGCTGATCCTCAACCATGACAGTTTCGAGGAGGCGCTCTCGCACCGGCTGGCGCAGCGGCTGGGCAATGCCGACATCGGCGCCGACCTCATCGTCCATGCCTTCCACGACGCCATGGAGGCGGAGCCGGAGATCGGCCATGCGGCGCGCGCCGACATCATCGCCACCTTCGACCGTGACCCCGCCTGCCACCGCTACATCGATCCGCTGCTCTATTTCAAGGGCTACCAGGCGATCCAGACGCACCGCATGGCGCACCGGCTGTGGCACATGGGGCGCCGGGACTTCGCCTATTACCTGCAGAGCCGCCTGTCGGTGACGTCCGCCATCGACAGCCACCCCGCCGCGCGCATCGGCAAGGGCATCATGGTGGACCATGGTCATGACATCGTGATCGGCGAGACCTGCGTGATCGAGGACAATGTCTCGATCATGCAGGGCGTCACGCTGGGCGGCACCGGCAAGGAGGCGGGCGACCGCCACCCGAAGATCCGCTACGGCGTACTGGTGGGGGCGGGGGCCAAGATCCTCGGCAATATCGAGATCGGCCATTGCTCGCGGGTTGCCGCCTGCTCGGTGGTGCTGCATGACGTGCCGGCCAACACCACGGTGGCCGGCGTGCCGGCCAAGGTCGTGGGCTATGCCGGCTGCACCGAGCCGGCCCGGGCCATGGACCACAATGTGGAGCAGGTTGCGGCGGCGGAGGAATAGGGCTAGACGGGCCGCTCCGCCATCGCCCGGAGGCTATTGTCCGTGAAACCCGAAGAAATCGCCAAGCTTACCACGTTCCTGCGCGGGAAGTTTCAGTTGCCGTCGATCAGCGTCCGCAAGCGGCCGCAGAAGAGCGCCTCGGCCGAGGTCTATATAGGCGAGGAATTCGTGGGGGTGATCTTCCGGGACGAGGAAGATGGCGAACTCTCCTACAATTTCTCGATGGCGATTCTCGATTTCGACCTCGAGGGCTAGGCCGGTGCCGGTCTACGCGCTGGACGGCATCGCGCCGCAGTTGCCGGAAGATAGCGCCTGCTGGATCGCGCCCACCGCGGTGGTCGTCGGCAAGGTGAAGATCGCCCGTCTGGCGAGCGTCTGGTTCGGCGCGGTGATCCGCGGCGACAATGAGTGGATTTCGCTCGGCGAGGCGTCCAACATCCAGGACGGCGCGGTGCTGCATACCGACCCCGGCCTCGAACTTACCATCGGGCGCGGCTGCACCATCGGGCACAAGGCCATCCTGCATGGCTGCGTGATCGGCGACAACACGCTGATCGGCATGGGGGCGGTGATCCTCAACCGCGCCAGGATCGGCAGCAACTGCCTGATCGGCGCCAACGCCCTGATCACCGAGGGAAAGGTCATCCCGGACAACTCTCTGGTCATGGGCCAGCCCGGCCGGGTCACCGCGACGCTGGATGCGGCGGCTGCCGCCAGGCTTTCCGTGTCGGCGGAAAGCTATGTGCGCAACTGGCAGCGCTTCGCGGTTGGCCTTCGGCCCGTCTCGCCGCCGGGCAGCGCCTGCGCCGCTCGCGTCGGCGTTTCATGTGACGGGTCCGACAGCTGTGTCAGTCGCGAATGTTATGGCACATATGCGCTGGACGCTCACCTGTGCTTCGTGTAATCAATTCCACCGATGAAATTGACGTTAGATCCTCCGTGGAACCACACATTCAGGCGACGCGGCAAGCGGAGGTCGTCTTCGCGGGGGCGTTGCAACCATGATCGTCGCCTCCTTGCGCCTGGAACCCCCCGATGAACGGCAGGACCATCATGATCGTCGACGACGACCGTGGCTTCGCGCAGTCGCTCGCCAATCTGCTGGGTGCATCGGGCTATCGCAGCTGCGTGAGCTATGATCCCGCCGGAGCGCTCATGCAGGCCCGGCATCAGCCGGTGGACTGCGCCCTGATCGACTACAATCTCGGGGCGAGTCTTGGTACGTCGCTCATGACCAGGTTGAGCGAAGAGGGCCACGTTTTTCCAATCATCCTGTTCACGGGTTACGGCGACGTGAGGACCGCAACCCGGGCAATGAAGCTTGGTGCGGCGGACGTGCTGGAGAAGCCGTATGTGGCCGAAGAACTTCTTGCTGCCATCCAGGCGTCGATCATGGCAGCGCGCGATGCCGCGCAGACGCTCGAGGGGATCCGGGAGGCGCGCCGGCTGCTTCGGATGCTCACCGAACGCGAACGCGAGATCGTCGATGCGATCGTTGCCGGCCGATCGAGCAAGCACATCGCCGAGGCGTTATCGATCAGCCAGCGAACGGTTGAGAGCCATCGCGCCAACGCGCTTCAGAAGCTGGGCATCAGCAACAGCGCCTCGCTGGTGAGGCTGGCCGTGCTTGCCGGCATGGGCGAGTCGCATGCCAGCCGGACGGCAATCAATTTCACAAGAAGGATGGATCGAGACTTCCAATGAAGTTGAGAGAGGCGATCGCCCGGCGCGTATCACGCTCGACGTTGCGCGCACCCTGGAGCGAACATTCCTTGATGAGCTTCGGAACATCACCAATCATCGATTGCAGTGCGTCGCAGATCTGTTTGCCCAGCGGCCGCGGGTCGTGGGTGCCGGGCTGGCGGAGGCAGTCGATCAGTTCCGGCCGCACAAGCACAAAGCGCCTGAGGGCTTCGATTTCGGAAAGAACCGCCATGCGGTCGAGTACGTCCTGTGACTTGAGGTAGGTGGCCAGAAGCGCGTCTACGTCATCGAGGGCAGCGGCGATCGCCGGCTTCGGGTTTTTCTTCGCCGCTTCGAAGACCGAAGCACTTGAACTTACTCTCTGGTTGACAGTATCCATTGAACCACCGGCTGAATTGTTCTTGAAAAATACTGCATTTCGGCTCGCCGGTCAGTGGTAAATTGGCTCTTGAGCCTGCGAGTCCTCCGCATTTCAGTAAGTAAAAATACGCAAGTTTGCTTTGAATGCGCTACCTGAGATAAGCAAATCACGCCGTTGTGGGTTGTTTCCTTGACTCCAGACTGCATTTCTCTCTGCCGCCGACTGGGCCTGAAATGGTCGGAGCCGGCACAGGGTGGGGGCTGTGCCGGCTCCTCTGGGCCCGGTCCGGTGGGGAAGGCGAGGAACGCCGGCCGGGCTACGCTCCGTTTCCAGGCTCTTCCTGGTGCGATCGTTTTCCCTAGTTGTCCTCGCTTGAGGCGACGTCGCCTGACGCAGCCGGAGGCACGCCACCGAGGGAAACCCACTCACGCGGATCCTGCTGCGACTGCCGCTTCAGGAAAGTGTAGCGGACCTCACTCCAGCGTCGGATGTGGTTGTTCCGGTTGTCGAGGATGAAGTCGCCCTCGTTGGTCACCAGCGTCAGAACCGCGTGGCCCTCGCCGGTCTCGTCGAACACCACGGTGATCAGCAGGGCTGAACGGGGAAACCCGAGGCTTTCCAGATAGCGCTGCTTGAGAAGCACATAGTCCTCGCAATCGCCGGCAGCAGATGGATAGGTCCAGTACTCGGCTTCGCCGTAGAGGTTCTCGTCCCGGTCTGGCGCGATCCGGGCATTGATCAGGCTGTTGAGGCGCTGGACGAGGCGCCAGCGCGCGGCGGTCATTCGCAGCGTCGGGGCGGTGATCGACGCGGCTTTGCAGCGGCTGGGGTTGCGGCTGCAGAAGTTTACGAAGCCGACCGGAGGCAGGGTCTTTCCGAATTGCGGCTGTGCCGCGGCGGCGGAAAGCGTGGCGGCCGGCGGCAGCCCGAGAAGAACGGCTGTGATTGCGGTGGTGAATCTCATGCGACGGCCCCTTCAGCATCGGTTGAGATGCTAGCCCCAAGCCTTTGAGAACACGTTCAAACCGCACCCCAAATGCGCGGCTTTGGCGTAGCAAAGCGTTCACCATGGGAAGCCCCCGAAAGCAGTTGATTCACCAAGGGCCGCCTGTTAGACAGCCCAAACCAATGATTTGGCATGCGGCCATGGCGGAATTGGTAGACGCACTAGCTTGAGGTGCTAGCGGGTAACACCGTGGAGGTTCGAGTCCTCTTGGCCGCACCATGTCTTGTTGATTAACGGCGGGTCACCCGGCGCGCGATGAATTCCGCAAGAGCCGCCGCAGCCGGGGCGAGCCGCGACTGGCCCAGTAACGCAATCTCCGCCGAGGGCAGTTCCGGCCAGCCTTCCAGCACCGCGAGATCACCCGGAACCATGGCGCGCGGCATCACCGCATAGCCAAGCCCGGCCCGGACCGCCGCCGCCTGGCCGGCGAAAGAGGGCGAGGTGAAGACCCCGGTCCAGGCGGAACCCGCCGCATCGAGCGCGTCCGCCGCCCGGCTGCGGTAGACGCATGGCGCCGGGCTCAGCACCAGCGGCAGGCTGCGCCCGGAGCGCGCCTGGCCGAAATCAGCCTCGAGGCCCGGAGCGGCCACCCATACCAGCTGCTCCCGCCACAGGGGCTGCGCCCCGGCATAGCGCCGGCCCGGATCCTGCTTGACGATGATGAGGTCCTGCCGCCCGGCCTCGAACTCGGCGACCAGCGGCAGCGTGAGCTGGCAGGTGACATGCAGCTCCACCGCCGGGTGGGCGGCAGCGAACACGCCCAGTATATCGGGGAGATAGGCCGAGGCGAAATCCTCCGGGCTGCCAAAGCGCACCTCACCGGAAATCTCCGGTGCGCGGAAGCGGGCCAGCATGGCATCGGCCTGCGCCACCATGGCCCGCGCATGAACCAGAAGCCGCTCGCCATCGGCGGTGAGCCGCACATTGCGCGTGTCACGCTCGAGGAGCGTCCGGCCGAAGGTCTCCTCCAGCTTCCGGATCTGGCCCGAAACGGCCGATTGCGAGCGCCCGATCAGCGCCCCGGTGCGCGAGAAGCTGCCGGTCTGGGCCAGCGCCACGAAGGTGCGGAGCAGGGCGGTATCGACGTCATGCATGGGTCAACCTATCAGTATCTCCGATAAATCAGATATAAACTTCGCATTTCTCTTTTC
>DAISVW010000171.1:0-5707 GCA_036826695.1 Aestuariivirga sp. | reverse complement strand
GCGGGGTCGGCGATGTGCCGGTTGCGCAAGGCCCAGGCGAGCTTCATGGCCTCGATCTCGAGGTGATGGCGCTCCACGGAAGAGGCCCCGTGGCGGCGGAGTCCGATCTGCGAGAGGATGTTGAAGGCGATCAGCGCTGTCAGGCCCTGGCCTGACGGCGGGATCTCGAGAATCTCATGGTCCATGAAATGCGTTGCAATCGGCGTTACCCAGTTGCCTTCATGGGCAGCGAGATCGGCCATGGTGAGACGTGAGCCTTGCGCGCGGACCGTGTTGATGATGTCGGCGGCGATCTCGCCCGTGTAGAACGCGTCACGGCCTTCCCGGGCGATCACCCGCAGGGTGCTGGCGAGCGCGGGGTAGCGCATGATGTCGCCCTCGCGCGGCGCCTGCCCACCCTTCAGATAGTGCTGACGGCCGCCGGCGTCAGCCGCCAGGGCGGGGGCATCCTCGGGCCAGTCCCAGGCCACCCGTGGGGTCACCGGCACGCCGTCTTCAGCCAGCCGGATGGCCGGTTTCAGGGCCTCGGCGAGGTCCATCGTGCCATGTGCCCTGAGCAGCCTGTCCCAGCCGTCGATGGCGCCGGGCACGGTGATGGCGTGAATGGAGCGCAGTGGGATGGAGGTGAGGCCCGATGCCCTGAGCCAGTCGCGGTCCGCTGCCATCGCTGCCCGCCCGCTGGCGTTGAGCCCCGTCACCTGTCCATCCGGCGTGCCGACCAGGGCGAAGCAGTCGCCGCCGATCCCGGTCATGGCGGGCTCGGCGACACAGAGCACGGCGGAGGCGACGACCGCGGCGTCGGCGGCATTGCCGCCTGCCCGCAGGGTATCGATGGCCGCCAGCGTGGCCAGGGGTGCCGATGTCGCCGCCATGCCGCGGCTGCCATAGGCGGCGGAGCGTCCGGGGCGGTCGAAACGGCGCATGGTCATGATCCTGCAAGCAAACCGGTGGAAACCGGTTGGAAATGGTGGACGAAAAATCCCAGAAACGTCGTAAAAGGCATCGCACGGGGCAGGCCGCTGCCGCAAGTGTGCGGCTGACCGGCTGATACAAAAGGAAATAGGTCGACTTTTCCCAGTGGTTATGTAGTTTTACTGCAGGGAAACAAACGCATTCAAAGAAGGAACTCGGGAATGTCCACGGTGAAGAGCGATATCGAAATTGCCCGCGAAGCGAAAATGAAGCCGATCATGGAGATCGGCCGGGCCCTGGGCATTCCGGAGAAGGAGCTCATTCCTTATGGCCACACCAAGGCCAAGGTGTCGCTCGCCTATATCGACAGCCTGGCATCGAAGCGGGACGGCAAGCTGATCCTCGTCACCGCGATCAACCCCACACCGGCCGGCGAAGGCAAGACCACCACCACCGTGGGTCTGGGCGACGGCCTCAACCGCATCGGCAAGAAGGCCATGGTGGCGTTGCGCGAGCCCTCGCTGGGGCCCTGCTTCGGCATGAAGGGCGGTGCTGCCGGCGGCGGCTATGCCCAGATCGTGCCGATGGAAGACATCAACCTGCACTTCACCGGCGATTTCCACGCCATCACCGCCGCGCACAATCTGCTCTCGGCGATGATCGACAATCACATCTACTGGGGCAACGAGCTCGGCATCGACCAGCGCCGCGGCTCCTGGCGGCGCGTGCTCGACATGAACGACCGGGCGCTGCGCGAGATCGTCGCCTCGCTGGGCGGCGTCGCCAACGGCTACCCGCGCGAGACCGGCTTCGACATCACGGTCGCCTCCGAGATCATGGCGATCCTCTGCCTCGCCACCTCGATCGCCGATCTCGAACGCCGCATCGGCCAGATCGTCATCGGCTATCGCAAGGACAAGTCGCCGGTTCTGGCCAGGGACCTGAAGGCGCCGGGCGCCATGGTGGTGCTGCTCAAGGACGCGCTGCAGCCCAACCTCGTCCAGACGCTCGAGAACAACCCCGCCTTTGTGCATGGCGGGCCCTTCGCCAACATCGCCCATGGCTGCAATTCGGTGATGGCCACCAGGGCGGCGCTGAAGCTTGCCGATTACGTGGTCACCGAGGCGGGCTTCGGCGCCGATCTGGGGGCCGAGAAGTTCTTCGACATCAAGTGCCGCAAGGCCGGGCTCCAGCCCGCCGCCACGGTGATCGTCGCCACGGTGCGCGCGCTCAAGATGCACGGCGGCGCGGCCAAGGACGACCTGAAGGTCGAGAATGTCGCGGTGCTGAAGAAGGGCCTCGCCAATCTGGGCCGCCATCTCGAAAACGTGAAGAAGTTCGGCGTGCCGATCGCGGTGGCCATCAACCACTTCATCTCCGACACCGATGCCGAGGTGCAGGCGGTGATTGACTATTGCCGCACCCATGGCGTCGAGGCGTTCCGCTGCACCCACTGGGCCGAAGGCGGCAAGGGCACCGAGGCGCTGGCCAAACACGTGGCGGCGCTGGCCGACAAGGGTGGCGCCAGGTTCAAGCCGCTCTATGAGGATGGCGCCACGCTGTTCGACAAGGTCAAGACCATCGCCCGCGAGATCTACCGGGCTGACGACGTGGTGGCCGACCCGTCGGTGCGTGACCAGCTCAAGGCCTGGGAAGCGGCGGGCTATGGCAAGTTCCCGATCTGCATGGCCAAGACCCAGTATTCCTTCTCGACCGACCCCAACGCGAAGGGTGCGCCGGTGAACCACACCGTGCCGGTCCGCGAAGTGCGGCTTTCGGCGGGCGCGGAATTCATCGTGGTGATCTGCGGTGACATCATGACCATGCCGGGCCTGCCCAGGGTTCCCTCCGCCGAGGTGATCGGGCTGGACGACAAGGGCCAGATCGCCGGCCTGTTCTGAAGCCGGACACAAGCGCTGCGCAAGGCCCGGGGTTCTCGCACCCCGGGCTTTTTTGTGACTGAAATGCGGCGATGCAGCAGACCAAGACAGTTAGTTAACAGTCTGAAAATTGGTCCTGAAATACCGGTATGCAAAAAACGCAATTCTCATTTTGCTGCACCGCACCTAGATTGTCGTTGTCACGAATGAAATGTCAACCGTCAATCCAAGGGGAATGACCATGTTCGAAGTCCTGAAGTCCCGATATGTCAGCTGGCAGCGCTATTCGCGCACCCTCCATGAGCTCGAGAAGCTGAGCAACCGTGAACTTGCCGATCTTGGCATCTCGCGGTCCGATATTCCGCGCCTGGCCCGTGAGGCCTCCCGCGCCTGACCCTTTATTGAGGGCCCTCTCGGGCCTTCGCCTGGAAAGCCCGCCGGCTCCTCCCCCGGCGGGCTTTTCGGTTTTTCAACCGGGTGTCGCCGTCACCCCAGCGAAAGCTGGGGTCCCGCTGCTCCCGCCCCAAGCGGGATACCAGCTTGCGCTGGTATGACGGCTGGAATTACGCCCGTCATTTAAGGTCAGCTGTCCGGTACTCCCACCGGCAGCCTTTTCGATTCTCCACCAGTTTATCGCCGTCACCCCAGCGAAAGCTGGGGTCCCGCTGCTCCCGCCCCAAGCGGGATACCAGCTTGCGCTGGTATGACGGCATCGTGTCGCATATGACGTTACGTCATGGAAAGGCAGCCCGCCGTCTATGTCCTCGCCAGCCGCTACCGGGGTACGCTGTATGTCGGCGTCACCAGCGCCCTGTGGTCCCGCGTCTGGGACCACAAGAATGGAACAACACCCGGTTTTGCCAGCCGCTATCGAATCGATTGCCTGGTCTGGTACGAGCATCACCACACGATGGAGGCCGCTATCCGGCGCGAGAAGCAGATCAAGGCCTGGAAGCGTGGCTGGAAAATCGCCTTGATCGAGCGGATGAACCCCGGCTGGCGGGACCTTCACGAGGACATTGACCTGATGGCCACACTGGTACCCCAGCTTGCGCCGGGGTGACGGCCCGAGAGGTACATGACCGTCATCCGTCCAAAGTCGCGGCAATCCGCCATTATGATGGCGGTTGCGAGTCCGTTTCCACTGTGATAGCCAAACCGCGCGGCGGGGCCGGGGCCTCGGTCCGTGGCTGTGCATTTTTGCATGCCGGTCTCCTGAAAATTCAAGCGGATCAGTGCCATCTTTCGATGCGCGCGGCGCCGCCGAAGTGAGCGAAAGACGGATCGTGGCGACCACAGACCAGACTGTTTCCGGCGTGCCGGGCCGCTATGCCAGCGCCCTGTTCGAACTCGCCCGCGAGGAGAAGGCCACCGAGCAGGTCGGCCAGCAGCTGGCGACCGTGCAATCGGCCATCGACCAGTCGAAGGATCTGGCGCGCCTGGTGCGCTCGCCGGTGTTCTCGGCTGCTGACCAGGTGGCGGCGCTTGCCGCCGTAGGCCAGCAGATCGGCATCAGCGGCACGACGTTGAACTTCCTCAAGCTGGTGGCGAAGAACCGCCGTCTCGCGGCGCTCCCGGACATGACCCGGGCCTATGCCACCTTGCTCAGCCAGTCGAAGGGCGAGATCGCGGGCGAGGTGCCCAGCGCCGCCCCGCTCTCCGCCCAGCAGCTTTCCGCCCTCAAGGCCGCGCTGAAGTCCGCGCTGGGCCGTGATGTCGCACTTTCAACCCGGGTCGACGATTCGATCCTCGGCGGGCTCATCGTCAAGGTGGGCTCCCGCATGATGGACAATTCGCTCAAGACCAAGCTCCAGTCTCTCAAGATCGCCATGAAGGGAACCGCCTGATGGACATTCGCGCCGCCGAAATCTCCGCAATCCTCAAGAAGCAGATCAAGGACTTCGGCAAGGAAGCCCAGGTCTCAGAGATCGGCCAGGTGCTGTCGGTGGGTGACGGCATCGCCCGCGTCTATGGCCTCGACAATGTGCAGGCCGGCGAGATGGTGGAGTTCGCCAACGGCCTCAAGGGCATGGCGCTGAACCTTGAAACCGACAATGTCGGCATCGTGATCTTCGGCTCGGACCGCGAGATCCGCGAGGGCGACACCGTGAAGCGCACCGGCGCCATCGTCGAGGTGCCGGTCGGCAAGGAGCTGCTCGGCCGCGTCGTCGATCCGCTCGGCAACCCGATCGACGGCAAGGGCCCGATCAAGGCCAAGGCGACCCGCCGCGTCGACGTCAAGGCGCCGGGCATCATTCCGCGCAAGTCCGTGCATGAGCCGATGTCGACCGGCCTCAAGGCCATCGACGCGCTGATCCCGATCGGCCGCGGCCAGCGCGAGCTGATCATCGGCGACCGCCAGACCGGCAAGACGGCGGTGATCCTCGACACCATCCTGAACCAGCGCCCGATCCACAAGAACGGCCCCGACGCCGACAAGCTCTACTGCGTCTACGTGGCCTGCGGCCAGAAGCGCTCCACCGTCGCCCAGTTCGTGCGCACGCTGGAGGAGGCGGGCGCGCTCCAGTACTGCATCATCGTCGCCGCCACGGCCTCCGATCCGGCGCCGCTGCAGTATCTCGCGCCGTTCGCCGGCTGCACCATGGGCGAGCACTTCCGCGACAACGGCATGCACGCGCTGATCGCCTACGACGACCTTTCGAAGCAGGCCGTCGCCTACCGCCAGATGTCGCTGCTGCTGCGCCGCCCGCCGGGCCGCGAAGCCTATCCGGGCGACGTGTTCTATCTCCACTCGCGCCTGCTCGAGCGCGCCGCCAAGCTCAATGACAGCCAGGGTGCCGGTTCGCTGACCGCGCTTCCCGTCATCGAGACGCAGGCCAACGACGTGTCCGCCTATATTCCCACCAACGTGATTTCGATCACCGACGGCCAGATCTTCCTCGAGACCGACCTGT
>DAISVW010000170.1:0-5745 GCA_036826695.1 Aestuariivirga sp. | reverse complement strand
CGCGCGGCAACAGGGGGCGGCGGTTGGAGGGGGCGTAGAACACCATGTTGGCTGGCCGCCCCTCGATTCCGCCGTCGAGCGCGGCCTTGAGCGACTTGTAGGAGGTGTCGCCGGCGTCGAAGGACAGATCGTCGCAGAAGACGATGAAATTGAAACCCGGGTGGGAACGGATCAGGTTCATGAGGAGCGGCAGGCTTTCGATATCCTCGCGGTGGATTTCCACGAGCTTGAGCCGGCCGCCGGTGCGGGCGTTGATCTCGTGATGCGCCGCCTTGACGAGGGATGACTTGCCCATGCCCCGCGCCCCCCAGAGCAGGGCGTTGTTGGCGGGGAGACCCCTTGCGAAACGTTCGGTGTTGTCGATGAGGATGTCGCGGGTGAGGTCGATGCCTTTCAGCAGCGAAATCTCCACCCGGTTCACCTTCGGAACGGGTTCGAGCTCCGGCGGGCTGGCGTGCCAGACGAATGCCTCGGCTGCGCCAAGATCGGGAGTGTTTGCCGCACGCGGCGCCAGCCGCTCCAGCGCAGCGGCCATGCGGGCGACCAAGCTCTGATCGATTTCCTGTGCCATTCCCGGCTCTTAGCCTAGTTGCCGTGAGGGGTAAAGCTGCGCCAATCCAGCGGTTGCAATGGAGGGTTTCATCGCTATATTCCGCCCACAAATCTAGAGGGGGAGACCAGCGTGTTCATTACTCCGGCCTATGCCCAGGCAGCCGCACCAGGTGCTGGCGATTTCATCGGCATGATCCTGCCGCTCGTGATGATCATGGCGGTGTTCTATTTCCTGCTGATCCGCCCCCAGCAGCGCAAAATGAAGGAGCATCAGGAGATGCTCAAGAAAGTCGGAAAGGGCGACACCATCGTCACCAGCGGCGGTTTGATCGGCAAGGTCATCAAGGTGATCGACGACAATGAGCTGCAGGTCGAGGTGGGCGAGAACGTCAAGGTGCGCGTGCTGCGCACCGGCATCGCCGATGTCCGCGCCAAGGGTGAGCCCGCGAAGGCCGAGACCAAGTAGGCCTTAGATGCTCAATTTTCCGCGCTGGAGAGCCATCGCGATCCTCGCCGCCATTCTGGTGGCGGCGATTCTGGCGCTCCCCAATATCGTCTCGCCGGCCTGGCAGGAGACGCTGCGCGCCTGGAACCTGCGTCCGGTCACCCTCGGCCTCGACCTGCAGGGCGGTTCCAACGTGCTGCTCGAGGTTGACCGCGCCGATCTCATCGACAGGTTGACCCGCCAGCTGGCGAGCGACGTGCGCAGCACGATGCGTGATGCGAAGGTGGGCTACAGCGGGCTTACGCGAAGCGGTGATGCCGTGCGGGTCAGGGTGAGCAAACCCGAAGACGCGGACAAGGCCGAGACCGAGCTCAAGAAGCTGCTGAACCCGCTGGATAGCGGGTTGTTCGGCGCCGGGGGGCAGGTGAACCTGTTCGACCTCGCGCGCGACGGCCAGCAGTTCACCTTCACGATCGCGCCCAAGGGGCTGGACGCCAAGATCGCGCTGGCAGTATCGCAGAGTCTCCGGATCGTCGAGAACCGCGTCAATGCGCTGGGTACCTCCGAACCGGTGATCCAGCAGCAAGGCAAAGACCGGATCGTCGTGCAACTGCCCGGCATACAAAATCCTGACCAGGTGAAGAGCGTCATCGGCCGCACCGCCAAGCTCACCTTTCAGCTGGTGTGCGAAGCACAGCCCACGGGTCAGGGCCAGAACCCGCCGCAGGACTGCGCGGCTGTTCCGCTCAAGGACGAGCCCGCCACGGACATATGGGTGCAGACCTCGACCCGGGCCACCGTCGATGGCGCCGATCTCGTCGATGCCCGCGGCGCCTTCGACCAGAACAACAATCCGGTGGTCTCGTTCCGCTTCAACACCAAGGGCGCCGACCGCTTCGCCAAGCTGACGCGCGACAATGTCGGCAAGCCCTTCGCCATTATCCTCGACGACCAGGTGGTGAGCTCGCCGGTGATCAATGAGCCCATCCTTGGCGGCTCGGGCCAGATCTCCGGCAACTTCACCGTCCAGGAAACCAATGATCTCGCCGTGGTGCTGCGGTCGGGCGCGCTGCCCGCCAAGCTCACGATCGTGGAGGAGCGCACCGTGGGCCCGAGCCTCGGCTCGGATTCGATCCGCGCCGGCCTCATCGCCTCGGCCATCGGGCTCGTGCTGGTGCTGACCTTCATGGTGGTGGGTTACGGGCTGTTCGGCATCTTCGCCAATATCGCGCTGCTGGTGAACCTGCTGACTCTGATCGCGCTGATGTCGTTCTTCGGCTTCACCCTCACGCTTCCCGGCATCGCTGGCATCGTGCTTACCATGGGCATGGCGGTTGACTCCAACGTGCTGATCTATGAGCGAATCCGAGAAGAATGGCGGAATGGCCGTTCGGCGTTGAGCGCCATCGAAACCGGCTTCAAGGCGGCGCTCGGCACCATCTGGGACGCCAACCTGACGACGCTCGTCGCGGCGCTGGCGCTGTTCGGGGTTGGCTCCGGGCCAATCCGCGGCTTCGCCGTCACCCTGTTTATCGGCATCCTCACCACCATGTTCACGGCTTTTGCCCTTACCCAGCTCATCGTGGCCATGTGGGTGAAGTGGAAGCGGCCGAAGGAGGTCCCGCTCTAGGGCGGGAGCAATTCTTATGAAGGGCATTCGCCTCATTCCGGACGACACCAAGATCCCGTTCATGCGGTACAGCCGTTTCGGCTACCTCGTGTCAGGCATTCTGTGCGCCGCGTCGATCCTGCTGTTCGTGCTCGTCGGTCTCAACATGGGTGTTGATTTCAAGGGCGGCACGGTGATCACCATCCGCACCGCCGAGCCCGCCAATCTCGACGATCTGCGCACCACCATCAATGGGCTTGGCCTCGGTGCGGCGGAGCTGCAGGAATTCGGTTCGCCCAATGACGTGCTGATCAGGATCGGCACCCAGGAGGGCGGCGACGAGGCGCAGCAGGCGGCCGGCAACAAGATCAAGGAGGCCCTGGGCACCGGCGTGGACTACCGCAGCGGCGATGTGGTCGGCCCAAAGGTTTCGGGAGAGCTCGCGCAGCAGGGTATCCTGGCGGTGGTGGTCGCGCTGTTCCTGGTGCTGATCTATGTGTGGTTCCGGTTCGAATGGCAGTTCGCGCTGGGTGCCATCGCCTCGCTGATGCATGACGTGATCCTGACCATCGGGCTGTTCTGCCTCCTCGGCCTCGAATTCAACCTGTCGATCATCGCGGCGATCCTCACCATCATCGGCTATTCATTGAACGACACGGTGGTCATCTATGACCGCATCCGCGAGTTCCTGCGCAAATACAAGTCCATGCCCTTTGCCGATCTCATGGACTTCTCGATCAACTCGGTGCTGCCGCGCACCCTGATGACGTCCGTCTCCGTGCTGCTGGCGCTGCTGGCGCTTTACATCTGGGGTGGCGAGGTGATCTCAGGCTTCACCTTCACCATGATCTGGGGCGTGATCATCGGCACCTATTCGTCTTATTTCATCGCCACGCCGATCCTGTTGCTGCTCGGCACCCCGCGCGATGCCCAGAAGGCGGCGGCGGAAGCCAAGGCGCAGGCCGCTGCACGGCCGTGACCGCGCGGTTCCCCGGCCGCGCCGCCATCGACAGCTATGGCGCGGGGGGCTTCGGCTTTGCCGGCATGTCGCACCGCGGATCGATCCTGACACTCCCGTCTGGCATCTATGCTTGGACGCCGGACCCTGCCGCCCTGACCCAGGAAGATTTCGCTTTGCCGCTCGCCGAAGCGGACGCCATCGAACTCCTGATCATCGGCACCGGTCTGGCGATGATGCCGCTTGCCAGGCTGCGCGCGGCGTTGCGGTCCTCGGGCCTCAACTGCGAGGCGATGGCGACGGGCCATGCGGTGGCGACCTACAATCTGCTGCTTGAGGAAAAGCGCCAGGTCGCGGCAGCACTGATCGCCGTCAGCCATCCGGCATGAGCGGTGTTTCGGACATCGTGCGGACGCTGGACCGCGACCGTTACCTCTCCACGCTATTCGCGCCCGATGACAGGCGTCCCGATCTCCTCGCACTCTATGCTTTCAATGCCGAGGTGAGCCGCATTCCGGCAACGGTGAGCGAACCGGGTCTGGGGCTGATCCGCCTGCAATGGTGGCGGGATACGGTTGTGAGCCTCTATGCCGGAGGTGATGGCGCCGGGCATCCGGTGGCCGCGGCTTTGGCAGACGCAATCCAGAACGGCGGATTGCCGGAACAGGCGCTCACCGATCTCATCACCGCCCATGAGTTCGATCTCTATGATGACCGGATGCCGGATCTGACGGCACTTGAAGCCTATCTCGGCGAAACCCAGTCGCGGCTCATTCAGATGGCGGCGATGATCCTTGACCGTGAGGCGGCGCCCAAGGCCAGCGCGGCGGCGGGTCTGGCGGGTGTTGCCTATGGGCTCGCCCTGATCCTTGGCAACCCGCGGCGGCGCGATGTGTTCCTGCCGCCCGGCATGGATGTGGCGGCGGCCATCACCCATGCCCGGAGCCGGCTGGCCGAAGCCCTGGCGCTGCTGCCGGGGCTGCCGAAACCGCTGCTTCCGGCCTTCCTGCCGGTGAGCCTGACCGCGACGTTCCTCAACCGCGTGAGCAAGCGTCTTGATCAACCGCTCTCCGTGTCGCCGCTGCGGCGGCAACTCACGATGTGGTGGACGGCGCGGGGGTGGGATTAGGGTATGATGTCCTAGTCCGTCTCCCGCCGCGCCAGCGGAGCGGGAAGGGGGTCTCACTCCGCGGCCTTGACCCGGGCGCTGCCGATCCAGGCGGAGAAATCGGCCATCGCCCGCAGGCAATAGGCGCGCTTGCGCTCCACCGCCTGCTCGGCATGTTTGAGGCGCTTGCCGTCCCTGGTCTTTATCTTCTCGATCGGCGGGAACAGACCGAAGTTCACGTTCATCGGCTGGAACGACGAGCCGCGCGCGTCGGTGGTCTCGATATGCCCGCCGGTGATGTGGTTGCTGAGCGCGCCATGCGCCGTCGCGGGTGGCGGAAGCTCGAAGGCCACACCGCGCGCGGCGGCGGCGGCCATGCGGCCGGCCAGAAGCCCGATGGCGGCGCTCTCGACATAGCCCTCAACACCCGTCACCTGCCCGGCAAAGCGCAGCCGCGGCGCCGCTTTGAGACGGAGCTTCTCATCCAGCACGCGCGGGCTGTTGAGAAAGGTGTTGCGGTGAAGCCCGCCGAGCCTGGCGAATTCCGCGTGTTCAAGCCCGGGAATGGTGCGGAACACCTTCACCTGATCGGCGTATCTCAGCTTGGTCTGGAAGCCCACCATGTTGAACAGCGTGCCGAGCTTGTTGTCCTGCCGGAGCTGCACGACCGCATAGGGCTTCTCATCCGGCCTGTGGGCGTCGGTGAGGCCGCGCGGCTTCATCGGCCCATGGCGCAGCGTTTCCGGCCCGCGCTCGGCCATCACCTCGATGGGCAGGCAGCCATCGAAATAAGGGGTATTCTTCTCCCATTCCCGGAAATCGGTTTTCTCGCCGTCGATCAGCATGCTGACGAAGGTCTCATACTGGCCGCGGTTCATCGGGCAGTTGATATAGTCCTTGCCGGTGCCGCCTGGCCCGGGCTTGTCGTAGCGCGACTGGAACCAGGCCACCTCCATATTGATCGTCTCGCGGTGGACGATGGGGGCGATGGCCTCGAAGAAGGCGAGCTGGTCCTCGCCGGTGAGGGCGCGGCTTGCCCCGGCAAGGGCGGGCGAGGTCAAGGGGCCGGTGGC
>DAISVW010000169.1:0-5772 GCA_036826695.1 Aestuariivirga sp. | reverse complement strand
GAGTCACGCCAGCACCAGCAGCATGACGAAGGGCGAACACATCCAGGCATCGGCGAAGACGATGCCGGCGAAGGCGCCCAGCTTGGTGCTCATCAGGATGAACTGTTCACCGGTGATCCTGTCGACCACATAGCTGAGAATGCCGAAGGTCGGATCATAGTAATAGGTGAAGAACACGCCGGACGCCACGACCGAGAGCATCATCGGCGTCAGCACCAGGATCAGCAGATACTTGCGCAGCGGGAACTGCTTGGCGAACAGCATGGCAAGCAGGAAGCCGACGATCATCTGGGCGGTTACGGTGAAGATCACGAACAGCGCGGTGTTGATCAGCGCCTTCCAGTTGGCGCCCGCCGCCAGATCGCTGGTCAGAACCTTCACGTAATTGGCCAGGCCCACGAAACGGATGGACTGCTGGTTCGATTGGTAGGCGAAGAAGGAAAGCCCCAGCGACCACAACAGCGGGAAAATATTCATGACGAACAGAACGGCAATCGCCGGAGCGACCAGAAGCCCGCCATAATATTTGCGGCGGTAGGCGTTGACGGCGAACGCGGCGGCGACCATCGCCGCCATGGCGCCGGTCACCCAAAAGGAAACGGCCGCCGGAAGCGCCAGAACCGCGGCCACGGAGACGATCGCGCCCAGAACAATGGCGAGTTTCCAGTTGTCCGCGGCGACCCGCATCAATGCGGGTGGCGGAGCTGAGACTGCGGCTGAAGACATCGGCTGACTTCTTCCAGGAAATGGACGGGCGCGAGAGCCATGCGACTCCCGCGCCCGTTCTTGTCCGGTTTACTGGATCAGGCCTGCGCCGGTCAGGACTTCCTGCTGGAACTTGGCGATGTTATCCAGCGTGGTCTTGGCGTCCTGCTTGCCGGTGATGGCGAGGTCGAACTGGTCCTGCTGCTGGGTGAGCAGCTCGAAGAACTGCGGCACGTGCCAGACGTCCTTCTGCCAGTCGAGCTGCGGAGCCCAGGCCCGGTTCCACGGACGGTAGGTCACATACTTCGGATCCTCGTAGACCGACTTCACAGCCGACTGGCCGCCACCCGCCGCGAACTGGTGCTGGATCTCGTCGGAGAGCCACCACTTCACGAACTCGACCGCTTCCTTGATCTGGGCGTCGGTCGTCCAGGTGGTCAGCACGAAGGGCTGGCCGCCGATGTTGGACCAGCGGATCATCTTGCCGTCCGGACCCATGGTGCCCGGCATCTGGCCGAACACCAGCTTGTCGGAGACCTTCGAGGTCTTGGGATCGAGCGAAGCTTCGCCGAGGCCGATCCAGTTGATGTTCATCGCGACCTTGCCTTCGCGGAACAGCTCGTCCGACTTGAAGATGTCCATGGTGCCGGTCTTGGCGACCGGCGGCATGTATTCAAGCAGGCTGAGATACTTCTCGAGGGCAGCGACGGCTTCCGGCGAGTTGACCACGCCTTCCGCCTGGCTGTTCGGCGCCTGGGTTTCGTCCCAGATGTTGCCGCCCATCTGCCAGATGAAGCCGTTGATCTGCATCGACGAGAAGTCGTAGCCCTTGCCGGCCTGATAGGCGATTCCGTAGAAATCGTCCTCGGCCGGGGCGCCGGCCAGCATTTCGCCCTTCTTGCGGCGGAAGAATTCGCCGACATTCCGGAAGTCGTCCCAGGTCATGGCGTCAAGCTCTTCGCCCGTGCAGGGCAGCTTCTTACCGTATTTGGCCTGGAAGTTCTTCTGCTCTTCCTCGTGGCAGATGATGTCCTTGCGGGCAAAGTTCACCAGCACGTCGGGGAATTGCGGGAAGCCGTAGTAGTTCTCCGACTTGTGAGGATAGGTCGAATAGGCGTTGAGCGGATTGGGGTGAATGCTCATCAGCGTCTTCTTGAATTCCGGGTCGGCGTCCAGAAGATCGTTGATCTTGCGGTAGTAGCCGCCTTCCACGAAGGCGCCGAGCCACTGCGAGTCGGAGACGATGAAGTTGTACTTCTGCTCGCCCGAGGTCAGCGAGGCGTTGACGCGGGTATAGAAGTCAGGCCACGGAATGAAGTCCACATCGAGCTTCACGGTGTTGCCGGATTTCGGCTTGTACTGCTCGTCGAAGAACTTCTTCATGATGCGGGTCGGCGGCCAGTCCGGCACCGCCATCGTCAGCGTCACTTCCTCCGCCACGGCATAGCTTGCCGCGCCGGTCAGCATGGTGGCGGCAAGGCCGAGCGCCGCCACGGAGCCTTTCACTTTGGTAATCACGTTCATCTCGGGTTTCCTCCCATGGTTTACCGTCTGGCTTCAGTCCGCAAACGTCAGGCCATCGCCTGGCCGTTCGCGGCACGGAAGATGTGGATCTTGTTCAGGTCGAATGTCACAGGCATGTGGTCGCCGGGCTTCAGCCCGGTGGCGCTCTGCTCCGGCAGCACCATGCGCAGGGTTTCGCCACCGGCCTCGACCGAGACGACGGTGACATCGCCCAAGGGCTCGATGAGGTGAACGCGGGTGGCCATCGCGGTTTCGCCGGCCGCCGCCGGGCGCAGGTCGCTGGGCCTGATGCCGATGATGGCCGCTTCGCCGGCATTGCCGGAGCTGATCTTGCGTCCGCCGGTCAGCTTGCCGAGCGGCGTATCGAGGCTGGCGAGATCGGCGGCCAGCGTGGCCTTCACCATGTTCATGTGCGGCGAACCAATCTTGCCCGCCACATAAGTGTCGACGGGACGCTCATAGAGTTCATCCGGCGTGCCGCGCTGGACGACGGCGCCTTCGCGCATCACCGCGATCTCCTCGCCCATCGAGAGCGCCTCGAGCTCGTCCGGCGTGGCATAGACGATGGTCATCCCGAACTGGCGGTGCAGCCGCTTCAGTTCGGCGCGCATGTCATGGCGGAGCTTGGCGTCGAGATTGGTCAGCGGCTCGTCGAGCAGAAGGATGCGCGGCCGGCGGATCAGCGAACGGCCCAGCGCCACGCGCTGCTGTTCGCCGCCCGAGAGCGTGTTGGGCTTGCGCTCCAGCCGGTGCGACAGCTTCAGCATCGCCGCCGTTTCCTTGACGCGCGTATCGATCTCCTCGCGCGCCACTTTTTCTTCGCGCAGCGGATAGGCGAAATTCTCATAAACGGTGAGATGCGGATAGAGCGCGAAGGACTGGAACACCATGGAAACGCCGCGCCCGGCGATCGGCGCGGTGGTCACGTCCCGGCCATGGACTTCCAACTGGCCCGCGTCGGTGGCCACCAGCCCGGCAATGGTGCGCAAAGCAGTGGTCTTGCCGACCGAGCTTGGCCCGAACAGCACGAAAAAGCGCCCTTCCGGCACTTCGAAAGACAGATTGTTCAGCGCGCGCACCTTCCCGTAGGATTTTGAAATCCCGGTCAGACGCAAGGCTGGCGCGCGACTACCCACCATCACTTTTTTCCACTTCGGCCGTTGCCGGCTCTCGTTCAAGGGCTGAGACTAGCCTGTCTTCCACAATTTGCAAGACGCCAATCGGCGTGCCGCCGGGTAAGGACCCATCAGGTCTTGGCATTCTCCCACTTGCCACTCCGGGCCGAGCGCAGCACCGCGTCAGTCACGAGGTCGGTGGCCAGCGCGTCGCGGAAGGTGGGCGCCGCCGGCTTTCCGGAACTCAGCCCCTCGATGAAATCCGCGGCCTGGTGGATGAAGGTGTGTTCATAGCCGATCTGCAGGCCGGGCACCCACCATTTGTTCATGTAGGGATGGTCGCCATCGGTGATGTGCACCGAGCGCCAGCCGCGGGTGCGGCCCTCGTCGCGGTGGTCGAAATACTGCAGCCGGTGCAGGTCGTGCAGGTCCCAGAAGATCGAGGCGTTCTCGCCGTTGATCTCGAGCGTGTAGAGCGCCTTGTGGCCGCGCGCATAGCGGGTGGCCTCGAAGCTGGCGAGCGAGCCGTTGTCGAAACGCGCGAGGAACAGGCTGGCGTCGTCGATTCCCACCTTCTCGGTCTTGCCGGTGATGTTGTGGTGGCGTTCCTTGATGAAGGTCTCGGTCATGCCGGTGACCGTCGAGATGGAGCCGTTGAGCCACATCGCGGTGTCGATGCAATGGGCGAGCAGATCGCCGGTCACGCCCGATCCCGCCACGCCGACATCGAGACGCCACAGGCCCTGGCCGCCCTGCGGCAGGTCCTTCGAGATCGTCCAGTCCTGCAGGAACTTGGCGCGGTAGTGGAAGATCTTGCCCAGCTTTCCTTCGTCGATCAGCTGCTTGGCCAGCGTCACCGCCGGCACGCGGCGGTAATTGTACCACACCATGTTGGGCACGCCGGCGCGCTCCACCGCCTCCACCATCTTGCGGGATTCGGCGGCCGAGCGGCCCAGCGGCTTCTCGCACATCACCATCTTGCCGGCCGCGGCGGCGGCAAGCGCGATCTCCATGTGGGTGTCATTGGGGCTGGCGATGTCGATGAGGTCGATCGACTTGTCGTCGATCAGGCGGCGCCAGTCGGTGACGCTCGATTCATACCCCCATTGATCCGCAAAGGCCCTGGCCTTCTCGGCGTTGCGGGCGCAGATCGTCTTCAGCACCGGGCGGTAATCGAGCGCGAAGAAATGCGGCGCCTGCGCGAAGGCGTTGGAATGGGTGCGGCCCATGAAGCCGTAACCCACCATGCCGATATTGAGCGTCTTCTTTGCCATGGTCAGCCCACCCATCCATGCGCGTCGCGCACCTTGATCATGGCGCCCAGAATATCGTTCCAGGTCTGCTGCTTCAGCATCACATCGTTGGGGAACATGCAGCCGTCCCAGCAGATATGCCTGAAGGCCTTGGTGAGCGAGCCATCCTTGTTGCGCAGCCACAGCCCGGCATGCTTGGTGATGTCGAGCCGGCCGTTGGGATCGGTCACCATGCAGTGGCGGCCGGTCTTGTCGTGATAGCCCATGCCCTTCACGGTGCCGTCGTTCTGGGCGACGTGGAAATCGATGGTCCAGGGCCGCAGCACATCGGTCATCCTGACCAGCGCCGCGTCGAGCGCCGCCTTGTCCTTCCAGTCGAAGCCTTCGGGCAGCAGGGCGGCTTCCGGCGCGTTGTAGCCCATGGTGAACAGCAGCGTGTGCGCCATGTCGGCCTGGAAGCCGATGATGCCGGGGCGATCGGTCTGTTCCAGCGTGTCGATCATCGCCTTCCAGCTGTGCATGCCGCCCCAGCAGATTTCGCCCTCGGCGGCCAGCCGCTCGCCATAATCCTTGGCAACGTCGCAGGCCTCGCGCCAGGTCTGGGCGATGAGCTTCGTGTTGCCCACGGGGTCCTTGGCCCAGTCGGCGGGGCTTGCAGCCGAATCGATGCGGATCACGCCATAGCTGCGCACGCCCAGCTCGCGCAGCCTTTTGCCCAGCTCGCAGGACTTGCGCACATTGGCCACGAATTTCTTGCGGTCTTCGGCCGAGCCCATGGCCGAGCCGCCGCCCACCGGCGGCCAGACCGGCGCCACGATCGAGCCGATGGCCAGCTTGTGGCGGGTGGCCTTGTCAGCCAGCTGCTTTGCCTCGTCATCGCTGAAATCAATGTTGGTGTGCGGCGCGGCATGGAAGATGTCGATGCCGTCGAACTTCACGCCATCGACCTCCGCCCTGGCGGTGAGCGCGATCATGGTGTCGAGATCGATGGGCGGCTCCGAATCCGGCCCCTTGCCGACGAGCCCCGGCCACATCGCATTGTGAAGCTTCGGGAAATTGTTCTTGGCCGCCATGGTTCCTCCCCTGCGGTTTCAGTGCTTTGGGGAAGCTTAGCCGGAACTCTGGCTGGCTGTCCAGAAACTGGGAGGGGGCAGTTTGGGTTCAGACCCATGTCG
>DAISVW010000168.1:5618-5826 GCA_036826695.1 Aestuariivirga sp. | reverse complement strand
GCAGGATGGCGGTCTGGGTCTTGAGGTCGTTCACGGAGGTGCGCGCCATGACGAAGATATCTTCGCGCGTCTTCACCGAGTAGTCGGATGAGCCGGTCTCGGCATCGCAACGGTAGCAGCGTGCCGCCTCTTCCTTGGCGGTCACGTCGTCATAGGTAGTGTCGATTTACGGGAAGGCAGCAGGATTCTCACGCGCGCCATTGAACTT
>DAISVW010000168.1:0-5608 GCA_036826695.1 Aestuariivirga sp. | reverse complement strand
CGCGAGCAACTTCGCCATCGGCGAGAAAATCCGCGCGCCGGGTATGCGCAGCGGTAGCAGCGCGCCGCTTCTTCCTTGGCGGTCACATCGTCATTGGTGGTTTCGAATTCCGGGAAGGCTGAGGGATTTTCGCCGAGGCCATTGAACTTCTGGTCGCGGCGCGGGAAGATTTCCCAGTTGATGTCCTGCGCCGCCGGAACCCGCCGCGTGCGATAGGGCGTGCGGTAGGGCAGGGGCTCGGCAATGCCGTCGAGATGCGATTTCACATAATGCGCGGCGCGGTGGCCGTGCATCATCGCCACGACGATGGTGGAGCCACCGAAGGCACCGTCGCCCGCAGCGAATACCTTCGGGTCGGCGGTGCGCATCGAGTTCCAGTCGGTTTTCACGCGGTCACCGGCCATCAGGCCCTTGGCGTCGAGTTCGTCTGATTCGGCCTTCTGGCCCACCGCCATGATCACCATGCCGCAGTCGATGTCGCGTTCGGAGCCGGGCACGGTTTCCGGCTTGCGGCGGCCATCCGGCCCCGGCGCGCCGAGTCTCGTTTCCACGCAGCGCAGGGCAAACTTGCCGCCTCCGCTCACCACCGCAACCGGCTGGGTGTTGTAGATCACCTCGATGTTTTCGGCGATCGCCTGGTGGAGTTCTTCCTTGCGGGCCGGAATTTCCTTGGGGCCGCGGCGGTAGAGCACCTTCACCTCTTTCACACCCGGCATGCGCAGCGCGGCACGGCAGGCGTCCATCGCCACGTCGCCGCCACCGACCACGATGACCTTCTCGGGAAGCGTCGGGCGCTCCCCGGCGTTGATGCGGCGCAGGAAGCCCACACCGTCAACCACATTGGGATGGTTCTCGCCATCGATGCCCATCGGCTTGCCCCACCATGAACCGATGGTGAGCAGCACCGCGTCATGGCGGGCCTTCAGCTGGTCGAGAGTGATGTCCTTGCCGAGCGTCACGCCGCAATGCAGCTTGATTCCGGGGCAGTGGTTGAACATGCGCTGCATGTCTTCCTCGATGATGCCGGGCGGCAGGCGGAAACCGGGAATGCCCCACACCATCATGCCGCCGGGCTTGTCCATCATCTCATAGACATGCACTTCGACGCCGGCCTCGGCCAGATCCTGCGCGGCGGTGAGGCCCGCGGGGCCGGCGCCGACGATGCCCACCGTTTCCTTGCGCGTGACTTGGACGGGCGGCAGGTGATGATCCTTGCCGAGCTTGTCCATCACATAGCGCTTGAGGTTGCGGATGGCGATCGGCCCATCGCTTTCGGTGCGGCGGCAGGCGGGCTCGCACGGCGCATCGCAGACCCGCCCGCAGATCGACGAGAATGGATTGGTGGCGGTGATCGCCTCGAAGGCCTCGGCGTATTTCTCTTCCCAGATATAGCCGATATAGGAAGGCGCATCGGTGCCGACGGGGCAAGCCACCTGGCAGGGGGCGGGCACGAAATGCGGGTCCTGGGTGTCGTCGGGGGACGGCGCCTTTGGCGGCCGGATGCGGTTGATGTCGTAGACGGTAATGACGTTGGAGCTCATCGCCTCGGTCCTGTGTGGTTCGCGCGCAGGTCAGGAGGCCTTGCGCAGGTCCTGTTCGCGTTCGCGGTATTCGGGGTGATAGGGCAGCCTGGTGATGGCTGCGGCTTCGGGCGTCAGCGCCACAAGGTCGTCGCGGCTCACCTGATGCGGGTCGCTGTAGCCCAGGGCATGGGTGATGGCGGCGATCTGCCAGCGCACCGATTCGAGGAAGCGGTGGATGTTCTGCGCTTCGACCGGCACATTGTAGCGCTTCTCATGCTCGGGATCCTGCGTGGCGATGCCGGTGACGCAGGTGCCGACGTGGCATTGCAGGCAGGCGATGCAGCCGCCGGCGATGATGGCGGAGGTTCCGAGCGCCACCGCATGGGCGCCCAGCGCCAGGGCCTTCACCGCGTCGATGCCGTCCTTGATGCCGCCCATCAACACGATGGGCATGTCGAGCCCGCCCACTTCGGTGAGCGCGTCGCGCGCCTCCTGGATGGCGGACAGGGTGGGAATGCCGACGAATTCGAGAACCTCGTTGCCGGCCGCACCTGTCGAGCCCTGCATGCCGTCGAGCTCAACGAAATCGAAACCGTCCTTCCAGGCGATCTTGATGTCGTCGCGCACGCGGCCCGCGCCGAGCTTCACCGATACCGGAATGCGGTAGCCGGTCGCCTCGCGGAATTCCTCGACCTTGATCACCAGGTCGTCGGCGCCCAGCACGTCCGGGTGGCGCGATGGCGAGCGCAGGTCGATGCCCGCCGGAATGCCGCGAATGCGGGCGATTTCCGGCGTCACCTTCTTGGCCATCAGCTGGCCGCCCAGCCCGGGCTTGGCGCCCTGGCTGATGTAGATTTCGAGGCCATTGGCCTGCTGCATGTCATGAATGTTCCAGCCCAGGCGGCCGGCCAGACACTGGTAGATCAGCTGGCCAGCCTCCTTGCGCTGTTCCTTGGACATGCCGCCCTCGCCGGTGTTCTCCGAGATCCCAGAGAGCCGGGAGGCGATGGCCAGCGCCAGCTTGGCCGATTTGGACAGCGCGCCATAGGACATCGGCGCGATCATCACCGGCATCGACAGCTTCAGCGGATTGGCGCCGGAACGGCCGCCCACTTCGGTGCGAAGCTCGACCTTGGAGAGCACGTCCGGATCAGTGCCGATTGCCGGCAGGATGTCCTTCTTGAACGCGATGTCGGAGATATGCGGCATCGGCCGGGCCGCGCCATAGCCGCGGATGCGGTAGCGCCCGATCTGCGACTTGACGTGGATATCCTCCTGGACCTTGGCGTTCCAGTAGGCGTTGTCGGCGAAGCTTTCGAAGAAGGGGATGGCGCGGCGCCGCGGCGCGGTCTTCGGATAGCTCAGCTTCTTGCCGGCGTTGATGATCTTCTGGAACGTGCCGGTGAAAGGGATCTTGTATTTGTCGAGGAAGGCGAGGAGCTCATCGCGCTCGGCGGCCGGCAGGTCAGTGAGCATCGCATCGGTGCCCATCTCGCCGATCTTTCCGGCCACATAGATGTTGCCGCCGGTCATGTCCTGGCCGACCTTCTCGCCGGAATGGCCGAGAATGATCAGGCGGCCACCATACATCATGTAGCCGGCCATGAAATTGGCGTTGCCGCAGGCCAGCAGCGTTCCGGCCTTCATCACCTGGCCGGCGCGTGAGCCGATGTTGCCCTTGACCACGATCTCGGCGCCGCGGATTGCCACGCCCGGAATGGCCGAGGCATTGCCGTTGACCACAATCGAGCCGCTGAGCATGTTGTCGCCCACGCCCCAGCCCACATTGTTGTCGACGACGAAGCGTGGCCCGTCGGTGAGGCCGCCGCAAAAATAACCGGCCGAGCCGCGGATATGCACGTTGATCGGATGGGTGAGCCCCACGCCGATGTGGTGCCGCGCATCGGGGTTCAGCACCTCGACGTCGACGCCCTCGGCGCCATATTTGCGCAGGAGTTCGTTGGCCTCGCGGACAGGCGTTACGCTGAGGTCGATCTTTGCCATGTGTCGTAGGTTCCGGGTGCTGGTTCGGATGTGTTGAGGGCGCGGCCGGGGAAGAGGCGGTTGAGCGACACTTCCTCGGAGGCGATGGCGATGATGTTGTCGTCTTCGTATTTCACCATCGGCTTCGCCGCGAGCTTGTCCTTGGCATAGCCGATCTCGTCCTTGGTCGAGACCAGGAAGGAGAAGGTGCCGTCGAGGTCATCGATTGAGCTTTTCAGCGCCTGCTTCAGCGTGAAGCCGTGCTTCAGCTTGTCGGCGAGATAGACGGCGATCAACTCGGAATCATTGTCGGTGTTGAAGAAATAGCCCTGCTTTTCCAGCCGGCGGCGCATCTTGTAGTAGTTGGTGATCTGGCCGTTGTGGACGATCGAGATGTCGGCGAAGCCGGTGGCCCAGAACGGATGCGTGGCTTCCGGCGCCACGTCGGACTCGGTTGCCAGCCGCACATGGCCGATGCCATGCGTGCCCTTGAAGCTTTCGATCTTGTAGACATTGTCGACGTCATGGGCGCCGCCAAGGTCCTTGATGATGTCGAGGCTCTCGCCGATCGAGGACAGCTTGGCGGCATGCTCCATTTCGAAGGCGAAGCGCTGCAGGTCGCCGTCGAACTTGACCAGCACCGCGAAAGACGAGCCCTTGTGCTCTTCCTCGACGATGCGCGCCTGAAACTCGGCCAGCTTTGCTTTCACCCGTTCGATGGCCGCCTTGGCGCTTTCGCCCTCGCCGACGATAAAGCGCAGCCGCAGGTGGCCCGGTACCGGGTCACGGTACAGCGAAAAGCCCGTGGAATCCGGCCCGCGGTGCTGGCAGCCATCCAACATGTCGATCAGCGCCTTGCCGACCCTGGCGTCTGACGACGCGTTGCCCTTGTAAAGAATTCCAGCGATTCCACACATTTGCGGCCTCACTCCTCAATCCTGAGACGATTTTTCCATGCTACACCGGGGCACCGGCCCCGGCGATCACGACATATATGCAACTTTCTTTCACCGCATGAAAGGGAAAATCTTGCTTGTCACCTGCGGCATCCAGCTACTTGGGAAACTTCTATTGCGTTGCTTGCTGGGCTGCAAAAATCATTGTTGGTCTGGCGCAGGTTGTGGCCACCGGCTCGATGCCGAACAGAACAATCGGCATGCCCACATGACGAACATGGTGAGAGGTGGCTATGGAGGGGGCAGGGTCAATGGCGTGCGCCCCGCCCTCAGGGCTCCCAGCGGCCTGCCATCCAACTGGGGTTGATGGTACGCCCCTGCCGCGTGCCAAGGCCGGTTATGGCAGCCATGTCTTCCGGGGAAAGTTCGAGGCTCAGCGCGGCGATGTTGGAGAGCGCGTTCTCGCGCTTCGTGGTCATCGGGATCGCCACAACCCCCTGCTGCATGATCCAGCGCAGCACTACCTCCGATGGCGGCCGCCCAAGCCTGGCCGCGATGGCGGCGATGGCAGTGGGCTTCAGCGCCGCGCCGCGGGCTAGCGGCGAATAGGCTGACAGCACCATGCCCTGCTCGCGCGCCGTGTCGAGCACCGCCTGCAGGTCGAGCAGCGGGTGGAACTCCACCTGGTTGTTGATGAGTGCGCCACCGCAGCGCCGCTGGGCGCGGCGCATCATGGCGGGCGAGAAATTGCTGACCCCGATGGCCTTGGTATTGCCTTTGGCGCGCTCAGCCATCAGCCGGTCCAGGGTGGCGTCGAAATCATCCTCGGGCGGCGGCCAGTGGATGAGCAGGAGATCGGCCGCGCCGCCGAGATCGTCAACCGAGCGCGCAACACTGCCGGCGAAACGGGCGGCGCCCAGATTGCCGGGATCGACCTTGGTGACCACGAAAAAATCGCCGCGCGGCAGGCCAGAGGATGCGACAGCCCGGCCGATCTCGCGCTCATTGCCATACATCTGGGCGGTGTCGATGTGGCGGATGCCAAGGTCGATCGCCATGCGCACGGTGCGGAAGGCCTCTTCGCCCATCAGCGGATAGGTGCCGAGCCCGAGAAGCGGGATGCCGCCCGGCGCGGGCATGGAGATTGCTGTCATGAAAGGCTCCTATTTGCTGCCCAGCACTTTTGTGCGGTCCATGGTCACCGCC
>DAISVW010000167.1:0-5866 GCA_036826695.1 Aestuariivirga sp. | reverse complement strand
CCGCCCGCCACCACTGTATTGCCCTGCGCGTCGGCGCCAATGAGCGGGCGCTGCACGATGCCCTGCAGCAGGTTTCCGTCCGGCACACCCCTCTCCCAGCCCCGCGTGAAGGCAGCGGAGCTGCTCACCGGCAGGTCCTCCGGCGCGATGACGTCGATCTTGATGCGGACCGGTAAGCCCACCCCCTCGCCGATGGCGATCGCCTCGCCCATGCCCATGGCCGGCATCAGGTCGAGCAGGCCCGCCGCGGCGTCGGAGACGGCGGCCCGCAGGATCTGCTGGTCGCGCTCATTGGCCAGCCGCATCGCGAAGATGGTGCTGCATTGCGAGAGGATGGTGGCGTCAAGCTCCGCTGGCCGCTGCGAAACGATGCAGCGCGAGAGGCCGTATTTGCGGCACTCCCGGGCGATCCGAGCGATCGCACGCTTGGCTGGTTCGAAGCCGGGTGACGTGCCCGCCGGCGCATAGCGGTGGGCTTCCTCGCACACGAAGGTGAGGGGTACGCGTCCGCCGCCCCAGATGCCGAAATCGAAGGCCAGCCTGGCCAGCACCGAGACAACGACATTGATGATTTCGGAGGGAAGCCCGCCCAGCTCGACGATGGCGACCGGCTTGCCGTTGACCGGGACGCGGAACAGCCGTGACAGCACCTGGGACATGGTGTCCTCGACGGTGAGCGAGCCGAACATGAAGCCATAGCGGGGGTCGTGGCTGATGGCGTCGAGCCGCGCTTTCAGCCGCTTGCAGGGCGCCGTTCCGCCCTGGGGCGGGAGCTGCTCCAGACGCTCTTCGAGAATGGCGATCAGGGCGGATGTCCGGCAGGGGATCGGCGTATCGACGCCCACCGCGGCGGGATCGATCGCCGCGTCGCGGGTGCGGGCGGCCGCTCCGCGCTCGCGGCGGCGGTTCTTCATGTAGCGGAGCTTGGCGGCGGGAACGATCTCGCGCAGGATCTCGATGTCGGCCTCGCGGCTCGCCGGCTGGCCGATCAGAACCTCGACGATCTCCTCGAAGGTGAGGAGCCAGAACGGCAGGTTCAGATCGGCGGGCGTGATGACCTCGGCCAGTTCCTTGAAGGCCGCCGCATATTCGCGGTGCACGTCGAGCAGCAGCAGATGGCCGTGCGGGCTCTTCTCGAGAATGCGGCGCAGGAGCAGCGCCAGGGTGCAGGACTTGCCGGTGCCGGTGGCGCCGAGGATCGCGAAGTGCTTGCCGAGCAGATCGTCGATCCTGACCATGGCGGGGATCGATTCATCCTGGGCGATGTGGCCCATCCGGATCGCCGCGCCGGAATCGCAGGCATAGGCCTTTTCGAGCTCGTCCTTCGTGGCGCGCGTCGCCACGTCGCCCAGCGCCGGATAGCAGGATATGCCGCGCCGGAACGAAAGCGCCGCGCCGCAAGCGTCCTTCGGCAACTCGCCGAGGAGTTCGACTTCGATGATGCTGAGCTCCGCCTCGCCGGCGGCGTGGCCCGGCACCGGCGAGGACATCGCCGAGACGATGCAAAGGCAGATGGCGCGCGGCGTGTCGACCCGCAGCAGCGCGCCGATCTCCGGCGTCCTGGCGCGTGGATTGCCGTCCTGGTCAGCCAGGATCACGGCATGGGCGCCGCTCACCGATACGATGCGCCCCACACGGCGCGGTTCGCGCGCGGAGTCCTGGGGCGGGGCCTGGTCATGGAGGGTCATGGATGTCGTGCTCTCACTCGAGGGTCTCGCTGATGGCCAGCGGAAACAGCACCGAGACGCGGGTTCCGCTGCCTTTCCGGGATTCGATCCGCAAGTCGCCGCCATGCAGCCTGGCCAGGGCTGCGGCGATGGGCAGACCCAGCCCGGTGCCTTCGTGACGCCTGTTGAAGCCGGTTTCGACCTGGCCAAAGGGCCTGAGCGCCGTCTGCATCTCGTCGGGCGACATGCCGATGCCGGTATCGGCGACGGTCAGCAGCGCCATGCCGGCGCTTTCCCGGCTGACCGCGACATCGATGCGGCCCTGCGCGGGCGTGAATTTCAGGGCGTTGCCGATGAGGTTGATCAGAATCTGCTTGAGCCGCAGCGGATCGCCGAGCAGCGGCGGCATGGCCTCGTCCACATTGCCGGTCATCACAATGTCCTTCTCGCGCGCCTTGGCGCCGAGGATGAGCAGGCAGGACGACAGGATGGGGCCGATGTCGACCGGCTCCCGCGTGACGGCGAGCTGGCCCGCCTGGACCTTCGAGATGTCGAGGATGCCGTTGATCAGTTCCAGCAGGTGTTCGGCCGCCTGCTTGATGTAGCCGGTGTACTGATGCACCTTGTCGGGGCTCGTCGCCGTTCCGCTGTGCAGCATGTCGGAGAAGCCGATGATGGCGTTGAGCGGCGTGCGCAACTCATGGCTCATGTTGGCGATGAATTCGGACTTCGCCTTGGACGCGAGTTCGGCATCGACCTTCGCCGCCCTGAGCGCCAGAGCCTGCTTGCGCTGCATCGTGGCGAGGCCCATGTGCTCGGCATACTCGCTGAGCAGCGAGGCACGCCTTAAACGCCGTGAGCCAGACCCATGCATCGCAATTCCGGAAAGATTTGTCTCATATTGTCCGTTCACGTCTCAACGGCAGGTTAATGGGAGCGCCCGCGCGCGCCGTGATTTTTCTTTGAGGCCGCGGCATGAACCTGATAGAACGGCTCCAACGCAATGTTTAGGATACCGGGGCTGGCGCTCCGCTTCGCCGTCGAGCGCCGCCGGTATCCGAAGGAAAAACACGTGGATGCTGCCAGCAGGCCGAAGCCCAGGTGGGCCCGGCGCCAATCTGGTGGCGGGCCGGCAGCGCGCCGTCCTGCCCCCTCGCGCGAGCCGCCGCCGGGCGGGCTTTATGGCGCGCTCGATCTCGGCACCAACAATTGCCGGCTGCTGATCGCCACGCCGTCAGAACATGGTTTCAGCGTGGTCGACGCCTTTTCCAGAATCGTCAGGCTGGGCGAGGGGCTGAGCCAGACCGGCAGGCTCGGCGAAGAGGCGATGGCCCGCACCATCGATGCCCTGCGGGTCTGCGCCAACAAGCTGCGCTGGCGGCAGGTGAAGAGGGCCCGCCTCGTCGCGACCGAAGCCTGCCGCATTGCTTCCAACGGCCCCGGCTTCATCGAACGCGTGCGCGCCGAAACCGGGCTCGACCTCGAGATCATCGACCGTGAAACCGAGGCCTCGCTCGCCGCCATGGGCGCCGAGCCGCTGGTCGACCGCCAGGCGGAAACGGCGCTGGTGTTCGACATCGGCGGCGGCTCGACCGAGGTGCTGTGGCAGGGGCGGGCAGGCTCGCGGTTCGAGACCGTGGCAGGGACATAGCTCGCGGCAGGCGGGGTCAACATTTCGGCGCGATTCGGCGGCGGCGTGGATGTGACGCCGCAATCCTTCGCTGCGATGCGCGCCCATGTTCAGCCCATGCTGCGGGATTTCGCGGCGGAGGTCGCGGCCTCCACGGGTTCCGCCTCGCCGGTGCCCTCGCATCTGCTCGGCACGTCCGGCACCGTCACCACCATCGCCGGCGTGCAGCTTGGTCTCGCGCGCTACGACCGGTCGCGGGTCGATGGCTGCTGGCTCGACAGCGCCGAGACGGGCGCCGTTACGCAACAGCTGCTGAGCCTCAGCTATGCCGAGCGCGCCGCAAACCCCTGCATCGGCCGTGAACGGGCCGACCTCGTGCTGGCCGGTTGCGCCATCCTCGAGGAAATCCGGCTGGCCTTCCCTGCTGGCCGCATCCGGGTTGCCGACCGCGGCCTGCGCGAGGGCATCCTGGCCATGCTGATGCGCGACGACGCCGCTCCGGGCGGTGCGCCATGAGCCGGCCCGGCAGCGGCAAGAAGCCCGGCACCCGCCTCAAGGTGCGTGTCAAGACCGGCAAGGGCCGCACCGTTTCGCAGAAGATCTGGCTGGAGCGCCAGCTCAATGACCCTTACGTGCAGGAGGCGAAACGGCTGGGCTACCGCTCGCGCGCCGCCTTCAAGCTGATCGAGATCGACGACAAGTACCGCTTCCTCAAGCCCGGCGGCCGGGTGATCGACCTCGGCGCCGCGCCCGGCGGCTGGAGCCAGGTGGCGGTGAAACGCGTGAAGGCCGACGAGGGCCGCGGCAAGGTGATCGCCATCGACATGCATGGCATGGACCCGATCCCGGCGGTCACCATCTTCAAGAAGGATTTCCTTGAGGACGATGCGCCGGGCCTGCTGATCGCGGCGCTGGGCGGCGAGAAGGCCGATTGCGTTCTCTCCGACATGGCGGCGCACGCCACAGGCCACCGCCAGACCGATCACATCCAGATCATGACGCTGGCGGAGGCTGGTTATGACTTTGCGCGGCAGGTGCTGAAGCCGGGCGGGACGTATCTCGCCAAGGTGCTGCGCGGCGGCACCGAAGGCGAAATGCTGAAGCTGATGAAGAAGGATTTTTCCTCGGTCCGCCATGTGAAGCCGATGGCCAGCCGCGATGACTCTGCCGAACTCTTCGTGCTCGCCATGGGCTTCCGGGGCGGCGAGACTAGTCCTTGACCGCCCGGATTTCATCGCCGCCGTCATTGGCCTGGCGGGCTCTTTCCCGGAATGGCATCAGCAGCAGCCGCGGCAGGCCGAGCTGGGCGGGCGAGCGCCACTCCTCAAGGCCCAGTTCGACGCCCAGCTGGCCCTTGGACGGGGCATGCAGCATGGTGCCGCACAGCCGGTCCCAGACCGACAGGAAGAAGCCATAGTTCGAATTGGTTTCGTGAATGATGGTTGAATGGTGCACCCGGTGCATGTCCGGCGTGCACACCACATAGCGAAGATACCTGTCCAGCTTCTCCGGCAAGGCGATGTTGCCGTGGGTGAACACGGCGGCGCCGTTCAGCACCGCCTCGAAAGCGATCACCACCCACGGATCGATGCCCAGCGCGGCCACCAGCGCCGCCTTGTAGATCATCGAAATCACGATCTCCAGCGGGTGGAAGCGGATGCCGGTCGTCAGGTCGACGTCGAGATCGGCGTGATGCACCTGGTGCAGCCGCCAGAAGGCGGGCAAAGCGTGCGACATGACATGCTGGAGATAGATCGCGAAATCGAGAATGATGAAGCCCGCCACCGCTTCAAGCCACCACGGCCAGCCGAGATAGCCGAACAACCCCCAGCCATGCTCTTGCGCGTAGACCGCCGTGGCGAATGCTGCAGCGCCCACCGTCAGGCGCTGCACCACGATGTTGATGCTCAGGATGCCGATGTTGGTCAGCCAGCGCCCCTGCCAGCCCGCCGCCTTGTCGCGTTTCGGCAAGACGATCTCGAGGATCGCCACGGTGACGAACACGCCGAGGAATATGCCGAGCCGCAGAGCCGCTTCCATGCTTGCACCGTGAGCCTGAGCCGCGCCGTCAGTTGGCGCCTGTCACCAGCGGATACTCCGTGGCGTCGGCGCTCGACCAATCCCACATCGAGCCCGCGTAGTTCCGGGCCTTGATGCCGGCATTGGCGAGAACCGCGGTGACGAAGCCGGAGCGGATACCGCCGGTGCAATAGGAAATCACTTCCGTGTCTGGCGAAATGCCAAGCGCAGCGAGCCTGGCCTTCACCTGGTCGGGCGGCAGCACATCGCCGTCCCCGTCGAGGAAGTCCTTGTAGAAGATGTGCCGCGCGCCCGGCACCTGGCCACCCCGCGCTTCGCCGTCGGGTGTGTCGCCGGCATCTTCACGGGGCTCGCGGGTGTCGAGAATGGCCACGTTCTTGTCGCCCAGCTTCTGGCGCAACTCCTCCTTGGTGATTTCGAAATCGGAAACCCGCTTCACTTCGAACTCGCCCTTGTCGCTGACGGGCACGATGACGGGATCGCCGTCGCGCGTCCGCGCGGCAATGCCGCCATCGACGAAGAAGGCCGC
>DAISVW010000166.1:5406-5871 GCA_036826695.1 Aestuariivirga sp. | reverse complement strand
GTCACCGAGCCCGGATCGCCGACCAGCGGCGCATCGTCGCCGCCGAACAGGCCTGAAAAAAGCAATTCCCCGATTTAGGAGCGGGTATCAATGACGCGCTGGTCGACGAAGAAGGGAACGCCGTGCATGTAGGTGCGGTTGAGAAGATATGCGGCGGGCAGACGGGTTTCGATGCGCCGGCGGATGAGCGCGATCAGCGCTTGCCGCTCGCCATCTGGCAGTCTGGCGTCGAGCCATGGGTTGATATCGTCGACGGGAAGCTTCAGGGCCTCAAGAATGATGAAAGCCGCCTCATCCAGGGCCGAAGTGGCGCCATGGCCGTGGACGATCCCCGCCGCGCGGAATGATGAGACTGAAAAGCGCAGGACGTCACGGATGGTCGAAAGCTGGCTGACTGCGGCGCTGTAGTCTGGCTTGGCGTCTGGCATGGCGTCTGTCCCTCGTGGCGAAAAGCGCCTGAATCAC
>DAISVW010000166.1:0-5396 GCA_036826695.1 Aestuariivirga sp. | reverse complement strand
GCCTGCGGCTATGTGAGCACCAAGAAGGATGGCGGTGAGCGCCTGAATTTCACGATCGCGACCACAATCACCGCCCCGCCGATGAAAGTCCAGATGGGTGGAAGTTCGCCGCTGACGAGCCAGGCCCAGAGCGGCGACAGCACCGGCTCGATGAGCGCGATCAGCGACAGCTGTGCGGCCGGCACGCTGCGCGATCCGATGGTGAAGAGGATGAGCCCCAGCGTCAGTTGCACGGCTCCCATGAGAACGGTGATGAACAGGTTCCACCATCCGATCGCGAAGGCCCCGTCGCCCCCATGCAGTCCAAGGGGAAACAGAAGTACCGCTCCGCTGACGAGGATGAGGTAGATGGCGTTCCAGATCAGCGCCACCGACATCTCTGTCTTCTGACCCCAGCGCAGCAGCACCGCATAGCAGGAGAAACAGAAGGCGGAGTAGATTGCCAGCATGGTGCCGGTGATCGCACCGCCGCCGCGGTTGCCGTAGAAGATCAGCGCCATGCCGGTCAGTGCCACCACCATCGCCACCCAGGTGACGGGCGGTATGCGTTCACGCAAAATCCAAAGGCCAAGCACGGCGGAGAGGAACGGGGTGATGCCGACCATGAAGATCGACTCTGCGACCGTCGTGTAGAACAGCGACGCCACAAAGGAGAGTCCGGCGGTTCCGATGGCGATGCCCGCGATCACCGCGTTGAAGCCAGCTTCGCGCATGCGCGCGAAAAGCTCTCCACCGAAGCGGAAGCCCAGCCACAGGCTCATGCAGATCAGCACGGTGATCGACCGGTAGAAGATGATCTGCCAGGCGTCAATGTCTTCCGTGAGCCTCACCAGCGCCCCGCCAAGGCTCCAGCAGGCTGCACCTGCCGCCACGAAGAGCACCCCCGCCGCGTAGCTGAATTGTCTGGGACTGGTCATCAGGATGCCCGTGGGGTTGCTCTTGCTCCGGCCATGACGGTCAGAACGAATATGAGAAACACCACCGCCAGGCTGTAGGGTAGACCGTCCGGACCGAGGCCGGCAATGGACCAGCCGGCAAGTAGCGATCCGGCCAGGGCGCCCAGCCCCCACATGGTGGAAAATGAAGCGGTGCCGGTGACCAGTTCATGGCCGGAGAAGCGTTCGCCCAATTCGGCGAGAGCCACGGTGTAAATGCCGGCGGCAGTTGCGCCCATCACGGTGAGAACAGGCCACAGCGCGAAGCTGCCGAACACGAAGGGCACGAGGAGAGATGAAAGCCCTGTCAGAACGCCGCAGACCGCCATCACCGTCCGCTTCGGAAAGTGATCGGCGCACCAGCCGATGGGGAACTGCAACACGGTATTGCCGACCACAAATGCTGTGAGGGCCAGTGCCGCCAAATCCTGGTCGAAGCCTTTCTTGACGGCATAGACGGGAAGGAAGCTCAGATTGGCGGCATCGAGAATCGCGAACATTCCAACGGCGAACAGCAGGACCGGTGCCTTGCGCGCGAAGCCCAGGACTGACAGCGGTGTCTCATCCTCGCTGTCGACCTCTTCATCCCTAACGAAAAAGGTGGGTATCATGGCGACGATCAGGCCGGCCGCGCCACCCAGAAATGGCAGAGCGCCGTCGCTGCCGGTGAAGGCGATGATCGCCGGGCCGCCGCCGAAGCTCAAGGCCAAGACCGATGTGTAGATGGCAAGAATGCGCGAGCGCCACGGGCCTTCCGCGAACCTCACGATCCAGGCTTCGCTGATCGCGAACAGGATCGATATGAAGAAGCCCTGCAGGACGCGGAGAACGAACCAGCCCCAGAAGATCGGAACGAAGGGATACGAGACAATGACCGCTGCGGTCAGCAAGGCAGCTCCGATGACCGCGCGTTTGGCGCCGAAGCGCCGCACCACGGTGGGAATCACGAAGACCGACAGCACGATCCCAAGCGGATGCATGGCGGCGTTGTAGCCGATCCACTGCGAAGGAATCTGCTGACTCTCCATGATCAGCGACAGAAGCGGGAACATCAGCCCGAAGGTGAAGCCGAACACCGTGATGGCGGCAATTGCCGCCAGCAAGTTGACGAGCCGCTGCCTATCCACCGGCTTGTTCCCGAACCAGACGGCCACCTGAAAGCGCAAGGCCAATCAGCAACAGGACATAGAAACCGGCCAGGGTCACTGGCATGGCGCCGATGCCGAACAGATCGATGGCAAGGCCCGCAAGTGGCGGGCCCAGCAAGCCTCCGACTCCCCACATGGTTGCGATCGCCACGGCGCCGGCAATCAGGTCGGCGCCGGAGAACTTGTCGCCCATGGTGGCGAGCGCCACCACGTAGACGCCGAAGGCCGAGCCCGTGACCAGGATCATCACCGGCCAGGCGATCCAGTGGGTGATGACAACCAGCAGGCTCAGCGACAGGACGACGGTCAGCGCTGCCGTGACCAGCATCACGCCCTTGCGTGACCAGCGATCCGCCAGCCAGCCCAGCGGATAGCACAGAGCCACATTGCCGATGATGCCGACGCCCAGCAGCAGGCTTGCCGTATCCAGCGTGAGGCCGCTGCGCATGCCGTAGATCGTGAAGAAGGAGATCAGCACATTGTCGAAAAGTGTCGCTACCGCCACGGCGAAGAGAAGCATCGGGGCTTTCCTGATGAAACCAAACAGGCCGCCGCCGTCCTCGTCACGGAAGTCTGCATCGTTGATCCGCACGAAGGCCAATGGCAGGGCGCTGATCAGGATGCAGCCGATCCCGATCGCCCAGGGCAGGAAGCCGTTGATTCCGGTCCACGGCAGAAGCAGCGGCCCGGCCGCGAAAGTTACGGAGAGCAGGGAGGTATAGAGCCCCATCACACGGCCGCGGTGTTCCTTGGAGGCAAAGGTCAGCACCCAGGTCTCGCTCACTGTGAACAGTGCGCCGGTTGCGACGCCGAAGATAAAGCGCAGCACGAACCACATCCAGATCGGCGTGAAGCTGATCGCTGCCAGGCTCAGGACCAGGATCGCAACCAAGACATAGGCCGCGCGCTTGGTGCCGGTTCTTGCGAGAATTCCCGGCAGTAACGGACCTATCAGCAGGATGCCGACCGGTCCCATCGCGGCGTTGAGGCCGATCATCCAGGCCGACCATCCCTCTTGCTCCATCCGCAGCGGGATAAGCTGCAGGGTCAGCCCGAACGCAACGTCACAGGCCCCGACCGTCGCAAGAGCGGCGATCAGGTTCCCGGAACGGGATCTGGCGGTGTCAGCCATGCGGGGGAGGGATTCCATCGGTTCGTTTGCAATATGGCTCTAGACGCCGAAAGCCCGCCGGGCAAGGCGGTTGCGCCATTGGATTGAGGCGGCTAAGCCGTCGTTCATGACCAAGCTCAAGGCTTTCATCATTCCTGTCACGCCGTTCCAGCAGAATTGTTCGCTGGTCTACGACGATGCCAGCAAGACCGGTGCGATTGTCGATCCCGGCGGTGACGTGCCAGCCATTCTCGATGCCATTCGCGAGAGCGGCATCAAGATCGGGAAGATCCTGCTCACCCATGGCCATATTGATCATGCCGGCGGGGCCGCCGAGCTGCGGGAGAAGCTCGGCGTTCCCATCGAAGGTCCAAACATGGAGGACCTCTTCCTGCTTGAGAAACTTGCGGAAACCGGGGCTCAGTATGGCATGCCAGAGGCGCGGGCCGTCACACCCGACCGCTGGCTGAAGGAAGGCGACACGGTCAGCATTGGTGATCTGGAGCTTTCCGTGCTGGAGGCGCCCGGCCATACGCCGGGGGCGGTCGTCTTCTTCAACGCCGGGAGTCGGTTTGCGCTGGTCGGAGACGTGCTATTCCAGGGGTCCATCGGACGCACAGATTTCCCGCGCGGCGCCCACGCGGCGCTGATCCGTGCGATCAAGGAGAAGCTCTCTCCGCTGGGCGATGACGTGGTCTGTCTGCCGGGCCACGGCCAGCCTTGCCGCATTGGCGAGGAGCGCCAGACCAATCCGTTCCTCAATTCCTAGGCCGACCCTCAGCTTTTCATTTCGACAAGCCGCGATTGTGCGGCGAAATAGGCGTCACCAGTGTTGCGGAAGACCCCGCATTCCTGTGGCTTCTTTCCGAATGTCTCGCAGTACTGAGTGCCATTGGCCGTCCATTTGCCGCTGCCGCCGCCCTTGACATCATCCTGATAGCTGAAGGTTCCATCGGCATTGTAGGTGATGAAGCCGTTGCCGTCCGGCCGCGTGTATTGGAAAGTCTTGCCGGAGATCGCGTTACGAATCTGCTCGGCGCTGAAATCGGAAATCGGGACGGGCGTCTTGCTGGTTGTCGCAGATGTGCCGCCGTTGGTGATACGAACGCCCTTGGGCCCCGTAGCGCAGGCAGCCAGCGCGGCAGCCATGGCCACGATGATCAGTGCACGAATAGCTGCAGGCCTTGCCAAGGGGTTCCTCTTCCAATGAATGGCATGTGCCACAGGCTGGACGGGGGTTCAAGTCTTCGGATCAGGCTGTCCTCGAGGGCCGGACGATCACCGGAGTTCCGACGATGACGTTGTCGTAGAGCTCGGCGATGTCCTGGTTCAGCATGCGGATACAGCCCGAGGACATGGCCTTTCCGATCGAGTTGGGCTCGTTCGTTCCATGGATGCGGTAGAGCGTGTCCTCGCCATTGGCGTAAAGATACAATGCACGTGATCCGAGGGGATTGTCGGGACCGCCGGGCTGGCCGTTGGCCCAGGGCCTGGCGCGCGGATCGCGCGCCACCATGTCCGCTGGAGGGACCCACCGCGGCCACCGGCGCTTCATGCCGACGTTTGCCGATCCTGACCACTCGAAGCCTGCCCGGCCTACGCCAACGCCGTAGCGCACTGCACTGCCATAGGCCAGAACATGGTAAAGAAACTTTTCCCTGGGATCGACCACGATGGTTCCCGGATCTTCGGGCCCTTCAAAGTCCACCATCTGGCGGCGGACGCGCCTTCTGATGCGGCGCGGCGGAATCTCCTCGATGGGGTAGTCGATGGGCGATTCGGGCGGTGGCAGCAGGGCGGGATCGAAGGACTGCTCTTCGCTCAGGAGACTATTGCCGAATGGGTCTGACTCGCTGGCTCCGGCTTGCGCCGCTCCACGCGCGGACAAGGCCAAGACCAGACCAGACAGCAGGAAGTTTCGGCGCGACACGCGCGGGATCATATTCGCTATCCGGAAGATTCTGATGAACACTTATCTTTCCAACCCGCGGCAGGAGGTGGGAAAGCCCGCGGCGCAATTGTGGCAAGCTGCGGAGGATCAGGTCGCGACCGAAAACACCGCCTTGCCGGCCTGGTAGGTCCCAGGCGCTGCACCCGGCGCGAAGGAGTAACAGCTCATCGGAACGCCTCCCGGCAGCCATGGCGGAGCAGGATCGAAGCTCTCGCACAGCTGGCCGTCCTTGGTGGTACAGCGGCCCTTTG
>DAISVW010000165.1:0-5871 GCA_036826695.1 Aestuariivirga sp. | reverse complement strand
GCACCCGTAGCTCAGCTGGATAGAGTGCTGCCCTCCGAAGGCAGAGGTCACAGGTTCGAATCCTGTCGGGTGCGCCAGTCTCGCCAGTTATGGTCGAGCCGCCAGAGGCCGTGCGGATGCCGCGCGTCAAGTGCAGCTGTCAGGTGACGAATGCACCGAGCCGGGTGAGCAGCCAGTAGACCGCCGCCGCGCCGATGCCATAGGCCATTGCCGTGCGCAGGGGGGCGGGGGAAAATGACGTCATCGCGGCGGCCGCGCGATAGAGAATGATCATGACAGCGACGAAAACCAGCTGGCCGGCTTCGACCCCGAGGTTGAAGGTGAGGAGTGCGAGCGCAACATCTGCGTGGGGAAGCCCGATCTCTTCGAGTGCGCCCGCAAATCCGAAGCCGTGCAGAAGTCCAAACGCGAAGGCTACAGTCCACGGATAAGCCTCGGAGAGCCGCCGCTCGCCCGGTTTCATGAGGACGAGTTCACGCGCCACGAAGGCGATGGAGAGCGCGATCACCGCCTCGACAGGCGCTTGCGGAAGCGAGAGATAGCCGAGGGCCGCTCCCGTCAGCGTGATGCTGTGGGCGAGCGTGAAGGCGGTGATGGTCTTCACCAGCATCCAGGGATCACGGATCAGCAGCATCAAGGCCAGCACGAACAGCAGATGATCGATGCCGCCGAGGATGTGCTCGACGCCGAGCATGAAATAGGTCCGCGCCACCTCCCAGCCCGTCTGCGCGCCTTCCAGCACCAGCGACGGCTGTTCCGGCGTCAGGCGCTTCACCTCGACGGCCCCGTCAGCCCAGGAGATGCGCGCGAGGACATCGGTCAGCGTGCTGCTGAGGCCGTCGATGGTGATGACCTGGCCCTTGAGCCCGCCCTCGCAGGAGACCTGCCAGCGCTCGAAATGCGCGGCGTTCTCGATTGCGGCCACGGGCTCCGTGATGTTCCGGCAGCTGGCAGGCAATTTGAGATAAAGGCCGAGGCGGCGGTCACCCGCGGCGGGCACTTTCCACAGCACGGCGAAATGCCCGGGCTTGCTCTCGGCGAGTTCCAGATAGGCAGGCCGGAGTTCATGCGCGGCGGCGGGCCGGACCAGCCCGAGAACGATCAGCAGAAGCGCCAGAAGCCGTGTCACTGAGAGGGTGCCACCGCTGGCGTGAAGGGCTCGACGGTAACCTTGTAGCGCTTGAGGAGCTCGTCCAGCGTCTGGCGGGCGACGGTTTCGCGCCGCTCATTCGTCCATTCGCGCTCGACCTGCGGGCGGATGGCATCCAGCGCCGGCAGGCGCCCGGCTTCCTGACCGGTCACCTTGACCAGATGCAGGCCGAAGCCCGAGGCGACGGGCCCCTGCCAGTCACCCGGTGCGAGGGTCACGACGGCTGCGGCGAAGTCATCGCCGAAGATCTGTGCGATGCCCTGCCGGTCGGTGGGCGGCAGTGAGGGCGGCAGCAGCGTGGGATCGCCAGCATGCGATGCAAAGGCGGCATCCTTCCTCAGTGAGGCAAGGATCGCCGCGGCATCGGCCTGCGCCGCTGCACCGCGCTTCCGGGTGTCGAGATAGATCTGCTCGAAGGCAACACGCGGGGGTTCCCGGAACTTGTCCGGGTGGGCGGCGAGATAGGCGGCGAGATCGGCATCGGTGGCGGGTGTTGCTTCCGCCTCCGCGTCGTTCAGGAACTCCATCTTCATGCGCAGGCGGCGGCGGATGACGGTGTCATCCTCGTCGATCCCCAGGCGCATTGCCTCGCGCACGTAGATTTCTTCCTTCACATAGTCGTCGATCAGACCTTTAAGCTCGTCCTGGGTGGGTGGGCGCTGCCAGGTGCGGGCAAAGATCGTTGCCATCTGCTCGACCTTCGCTCGCGTCACGTCGATCGACTCCTCCGTGGCAACCTTTCCAGAGAGGACGCCGTAAGCCGCGAAGATCAGCCCGGCCAGCAGCAGGAAGTGGACAAGCGGTTCGCGGATCAGGCGTCCGATCATCACTCGCCCTGCGGCGTGTACCAGATGGGCGAGGTATAGGCGCGTTCCTGCGTGGTCATCGGCACATCGTCGGTCATCTTCACCTTGAAGCGCAGCGCCTCATAGGCGGTCCAGCGCGGCGTCGGGATCTCGATGACCTTGGCGTAGTAGAAGGCCGCCTGCTTCGGGTCGAAGTCCGGGTCGGTCCAGACCGTGATGAGTTCGGGATCGCCGATGGTGTTCTTCCATGCGGCTCGCGCGATGTCCACCGTGTTGCCGACGGGTGGCAGCTTGCCGTCCGCACCGGGCTTGCGGCCATCGCTCCAGGCAACGTCATAGACCTTCTCCTGCGTCTCACCCTTGGCGTCCCGCCAGCCCTTGACGATCTGGATGCGGTCGAGATTGCCACCGATCGGGTCCTTCATCGCGGCGACGAGGAAGGTGGGCGCCTTGCCGGACGGCGCCTTCGGCAGATCGCCGCCCATCGGCACGCCCTTCTGGTAGCCGGCAGCGGCGGGCATGCGGGTCTCGGCATCCTCCTGGGCGAAGTCATAGCCGCCGAAGAAGCGCACCGTCATGCGCGTTCCGGTCGTCGCATAGGTTTCCTTGCGCTTCATGGCATCGAAGATCGCCTCGCGCGTGTTCTCCGTGGCCCAGACCACGGCCAGCCCGCTCGCCGCCTGCTGCCAGCCATAGACGTTGAACTTGGGATCGGGTGCGGCGATCACCACATGCTCCCAACGGTGCGGTTCCGGCTCGACACCCGAATGCTTGCCGAAGAAATTGTCCTCTTCCGCGGTGGAGAGCGAGGTATGCGAGTCGGTGCTGCCGACAAAGCCGAACTTGTAGGGATTGACGCCGAGCGAGACGTCGAGCTTCAGGCCCGTCTTCAGCGCCTCGCGGGCGTATTCATACTTCAGCATGTCGGGCGTCTTGATCTCCGTGCCATTGAGGTTCGAGCGGTCCCAGATCTCATAGCCCGCGAACTCGTCATTGGGCGAAAGGGCGGGATGGGACTCGCCATCACCCTTGATCTGCGTCACCTCGATCAGTGGCTCGTACTGGATGCGCTTGGTGGCGAGTTCCTTGCTCAGTGGCTTGCCGTCGAAGCTCTCGACCGTGAACATGCGGCCGTTGCTCAGGTTGCCGTTGTGCGGAATGGCCAGCAACTCGCCGCCGGTGCGCTTCTCGAACTCCTCCATGTAGGACCACAGGTCCTCCGGGTTCTTGCTGTCGAACTGGGAGAAGGGCAGTGTCTGGTTCGCCACGCTCGCATCACCCCGGAACAGCACGTTGCGGTGCAGGTTGTAGCCGCCGATCGCCGTCCATTCGAAGCCGATCATGGCGGTGAAGAGGCCGGGCGTGTTGTACTTGTCGGCGAGCGCGGTATAGGCCTGCCAGGCATTGCGCACCGCCTTCGGATTGTCGATCGGCGGCACGTCGCCCGAGAGCGAGCCCACGATCTGCATGGCGGTGGCGAAGATCGTGTCGAAGTTTCCGCTGGTGAGGGCGGCATACCACTCGCGCCCCTTCTCGGTCGACAGCACTTCGGGGTCCCCGGCGAGGAGCTGCGGCATCAGCCCGTACATCTCGGCATGGTCCGAGATCACCAGGAAGTCGAGCGGCCGGGAAAGCTTGGCGCGCAGGCCCCCGGTCGACAGCACCTCCTCGCCGCGGGCGAAGCGATAGGCCTCCTCCTGGCCCAGCCGGTTGAACGTGCCGGCATCGACCGAGATCGCGGTGTGGAGATGTGTATCGCCGAATAGCGGCCGCTTCGGGTAATTCCGCCCCGCATAAGGCGAGAACTCCCTCTTGATGACGCCCGCCACGGCCTCCGCCGTGATCACCTCGTGATTGTCCGGGTTCTGAGCCAGGGCCCCATGCATCACTAGACAGCTCGTCAGGGCGGTGGTGAAGAAGGCAGTGAACTTCATGCCGGTTCTCCGAAACTGAAGGTTCATGGCGTGTACCAGATCGGTGAAGTATAGGCTCGCTCCTGCACCGTCATCGGAACATTGTCGGCCATCTTGATTCCAAAGCGCTTCTGGTCATAGGCGGTCCAGCGGGGTGTCGGGATCTCGATGACACGGGCGTAGTAGACGGCGCGCAGCTTCGGGTCGAAGTCCGGGTCTTTCCACACGGAGATGAGTTCCGGCGTGCCGATGGTGTTGGTCCATGTCGCGTTTGCCACGTCGACGGTATTGCCGACGGGCGGCAGCTTGCCGTCGGCCCCCGGCTTGCGGCCATCAGACCAGGCCACATCATGGACCTTCTCCTGCAGCTTGCCGGATTGATCCACCCAGGCCTTGATGATCTGGATGCGGTCGAGGTTGCCGCTCATGGGATCCTTCATCGCGGCGACGAGGAAGCCGGGTGACTTGCCGGCAGGCGCCGTCCTGAGATCGCCGCCCATCGGCACACCCTTGGCATAGCCAGCCTCCGCCGGCATGCGTGTCTGGGCGTCCGCGGGCTCGAAGTCCCAGCCGCCGAAGAAGCGCACCAGGATACGGGGACCGGTGGTCGAATAGGCTTCCTTGCGCTTCAGCGCATCCCAGATCGCCTCGCGGGTGTTCTCCGAGGCCCACACGCCGGTATAGCCCGCGGCAGCCATCTGCCAGCCCTTGACGTTCACCTGCGGCGTCTTGATGACGTCATGCTCCCAGCGGTGTGGCGAGGGCTCGACGCCCGTGTGCTTGCCAAAGAAATTGTCCTCTTCCGCCGTCGTGAGGCCGGTGTGCGTGTCGGTGCCGCTGACGAAGCCGAACTTGAAGGGATTGACGCCCAGTTCCGCCTCAAGCTTCAGGCCCTGCGCGAGCGCCAGTCTGGCATATTCATGTTCCAGCATGCCGGGCTCCTTCGGCACACCGGCGAGATTGGCCTGGTCCCACTTCTCGAAATTCGCGAACTCGTCGCTGGGCGAGAGCGAGGGGTGGGTTTCGCCGTCACCCTTGATCTGGGTGATCTCATACATCGGCTCCCAGCGCGCGCGGGTTTCCGCCCATTCGCGGGTCAGCGGATTGCCCTCGAAGGTCGAGAGCGCGAACATCTTGCCATTGGAGAGGTTGCCGTTGTGCGGGATGGCCAGCAGCGATCCGCCAGTGCTTCCCTCCCACTTGGACATCCACGACCAGAGGTCCTCCGGGTTCTCGCTGTCGAAGGTGGTCATCGGCAGCATCTGGGCGGCCTTGTCCTTGCCGTCCCGGTAGATCACGTTACGGTGGAGATTGTCACCGCCCCCGGCGTTACTCGTCCACTCGTAGCCAATAAAGGACGTCAACCGGCCGGGTTCGTTCTATTACTCAATGATGGCCGTATTCTTTTCCCAAATCGACATTGCGAGCCGGGGGTCCTTCATAACCGTCGGTACCTGGTTGTTGGACTGTGCAGCGATCATTTCGGAGGCGGCCTGCACGCCCTGGCCTGATGCCATCATGTCGTGCCAGCGTTTGACGAGAGGATCGATCATGAGGTTCGGATTGCCGTCCCTGACCTCAAAGATCACACCTGCTGCATCCGAGTGGTCAGTCACCGCAACCCAGTCGAGCGGGCGGCTGAGCTTGACAGGTTCGCCCAGCGAGGAGGTGACCTGCTCGCCCCGGGCAAAGCGCAGCGCCTCCTCTGGCCCCAGTGTTGCGCCGAAGGCACCCGCGTCAGCGGACCAGCCGGTGTGGACATGCTGGTCGCCCCAGTACACGCGCGTCGGGTAATTGCGGTTCGCGTAGGGCGAGAAGCCGCGCTTGGGGAAGGCCTTCGCCGCCGCTTCCGGGTTGATGAGACCGACGTCGTCGGAGGCAACGGTGTCCTGTGCCAGGACCGCCAGCCCGAACTGGCCGGTGGTGATGATCGCCGCTGTCGCACTCAAGAGGGTTCTCAGAACACGATTCATCGTCTATTGCCCCTTTTGGTTGAGATATA
>DAISVW010000164.1:0-5874 GCA_036826695.1 Aestuariivirga sp. | reverse complement strand
GATCAAGGGCTCGACCGAGAGCTGCCCGGCCAACGCCTCGATGCAGGTGAAGTTCGATCCCGACGTGATCAAGCCTTCCGACATGCTGAATGAGATCAAGGCGATCGAGAAGGCGGCGGCCAAGGCCAAGCCCGTCATCAAGTCGCGCATCATCGAGATCCCGGTCTATTACAATGATCCGTGGACGCATGAGACGCTGATGCGCTTCCGCGAGCGCCACCAGGACCCGAAATCGACCGACATCGAATATACGGCGCGCATCAACAAGCTCGACGGTGTCGATGGTTTCGTGAAGGCGCATTCCGGCGCGCCATGGTTCGTGTCCATGGTGGGCTTCGTGGCGGGGCTGCCGTTCCTCTACCAGATGGTGGACCGCAAGCGGCAGATCCAGTCGCCCAAATACCTCCGCCCACGGACGGATACGCCCAAGCTCACGGTTGGCCATGGCGGCTGCTTCGGCTGTATCTATTCGGTGCGGGGTGCGGGGGGCTACCAGATGTTCGGCATCACCCCGGTGCCGATCTATGACCCCAACCAGAAGATCAAGCATCTGCGCGATTTCATGTGCCTGTTCCGGCCCGGCGACATCGTGAAGTGGAAGCCCATCGACCGCGCCGAATATGACGCGACGGTGGCCGCGGTGGACAAGGGCAAGTTCAACCTGCGCATGAAGGACGTGACCTTCGATCTCGCCGAATTCAAGAAGGACATGGACGGCTACAACGCCAAGCTGATGGGGGCGCTCAATGGCCGTTAAAGTCATCATGCCCGGCCTTTCAACCACCGTGCAGGACCTTGGCCGGACCGGCTATTATCACATCGGCATTCCGCTGTCGGGCGGCATGGACCGGCGGGCGCTCAAGGCCGCCAACCTGCTGGGCGGCAACCGCGAAGGTGCCGCGGTGCTGGAAGCGGTGTTCATGGGGCCGGAACTGCAGTTCACCGAGGACGCCACCGTGGCGGTCACCGGCGCCGAGCTGCCGCCGCGCGTCGATGGCGAGCCCCGGGAAACCTGGACCGCCTTCAAGGTGAAGAAGGGCCAGACCCTGTCCTTTGATTTCCTCAAGAAGGGTGCCCGTGCCTATATCGCCATTTCCGGCGGCATCGACGTGCCCGTGGTGCTGGGCTCGCGCTCGACCTACACGCTGGGCGCACTCGGTGGCTTCAAGGGCCGCAAGCTGGAAGCGGGCGACAAGCTGCCGGTGGGCAAGGGCCGCGGCGCCCGCGAAGGCCGCAGCATTCCGGAGAAGCTGCGCCGCGCGCCAGGCTCGCCCGCCGAGCTGCGCATGCTGCCCGGCCTTTACTGGCACCGCATCACCGCGGCGGCGGGCAAGCGCTTCTTCGAGGATGTCTGGAAAGTGGCGCCGGAGGCGGACCGCATCGGTTATCGCTTCAAGGGCGGCAAGCCCCTTGAATTCGTGCCGCGTGAGCAGCCCTTCGGTGCTGGCTCGGACCCGTCCAACATCGTCGACGCCTGCTACCCTTACGGCTCGATCCAGGTGCCGGGCGGCACCGAGCCCATCGTGCTGCACCGTGACGCGGTGTCGGGCGGTGGTTATTTCATGGTCGGTACGGTGATCTCCGCCGACATGGATCTGATCGGGCAATTGCAGCCGCACACGCCGGCCCGCTTCGTCGAAGTGACCATGGCGCAGGCGCTCAAGGCCCGCAAGGACGAGGCGAAATTCTACGACAAGCTCAAGGCATCACTCTAGGAGAACAATCATGAACGGCAATCTTCTCTCAACTCTCTGGCCGCGGTCGCAGGCGCTGCACAAGGCCGCGCTGGTGGCGCTGGGCGTCGTGATCCTGACGCTGGCATCGAAGCTTCAGGTGCCGTTCTGGCCGGTGCCGATGACCTTGCAGACGCTGGCCGTGCTGCTGATCGCCGCCACGGCGGGGGCGCGGCTCGGCGCCGCCACCGTGCTGGCCTGGCTGGCGCTGGGGGCGTTCGGCGCGCCGGTCTTCGCCACCGGCGCCGGGCTTGCCTACATGGCGGGGCCGACCGGCGGCTATCTCGCCGGCTTCCTGCTGGCGGCTTTCGTGGTGGGCCACATGGCTGACCGCGGCTTCGGGCGCACGCTGCCTTCGGCGCTCGTCATGCTGCTTGCCGGCGAGGTGGCGATCTACGCGCTGGGCGTCGGCTGGCTCGCAACGCTGCTTGGCGCTGAAAAGGCCATCACCCTCGGGTTCGTGCCCTTCATCTCGGCCGAAATCCTCAAACTGGCGCTGGGCGCCGTCCTGCTCACCGCCGCCTGGAAACAGGCGAAGAGCTGAGCACGGCCATGAAAGCCAGGGCCCGGCGCAAGCCGAACGTCGACCCGATCACCCTGTCCGTGGTGCGTGGCGTGCTCGAAACCACGCAGCGCGAGATGACGCTGTCGCTCGAAAAGACGGCGCGCTCATCGGTGTTCAACCTCGCGCATGACTATTCGACGGCGCTGTTCAACGCGAGGCCGGAGATGATCCTTCAGGGCCAGGACATTCCCATCCATCTGGGCTCGCTCATTCCGGCCATGAAATCGGTGGCGAAGTTCTTCGAGGGCGACATCCACGAGGGCGACCTCATCCTGCACAATGATCCGGCCTTCGGCGGCAGCCACGCCATCGACACCTGCATGTACAAGCCGGTGGTCTACAAGGGCAAGCTCGTCTACTGGACGGTGTGCAAGGGCCATCTGACCGACATCGGCGGCCCGGTGCCCGCCGGTTACAACCCCAACGCCAAGGAAATCTACGCCGAATGCCTGCGCATTCCGCCGGTCAAGATCTGGGACCGCGGCAAGCCCCGCCATGACGTGATCAACATGATCCTCACCAACATGCGGGCGCGGCGCGACCAGGAGGGTGACTTCAACGCGCTGATCGGCGCCTGCCAGGTGGGCGAACGCAACCTGATCGCCATGCTCGACAAATACGGCGAGAAGACCGTCGATGCCTGCATCAACGAGCTCCTGGACATGGCGGACCGCCACATGCGGGCGCTGATCAAGACGGTGCCGGACGGCACTTATGAGGGCGTCGCCATTCTCGAGGACGCGGGCCACGGCTTCGGCGATTTCGAGATCAAGGCCACGGTGACGATCAAGGGCGACAAGTGCCGCATCGCCATCTCCTCGCCGCCGCAGATTCCCTATTTCATCAATTCCTACGAGGGCAACTCGCATTCCGGCGTCTATCTGGGCCTGATGATGTTCGCGGCCCTGCCGCCGCCCTACAACGAGGGCCTCTACCGCTGCGTGAGCGTCGATTTCGGGCCGAAGGGCACGATCTGCAACGCCCAGGAACCGGCCCCGCACATGAACTGCACCACAACCCCGATGGAAACCCTCACCGACGCGGTGCGGCTGGCCTTCGAGAAAGCCATGCCGTCCAAGGTGGCGGCCAGCTGGGGCCATGCCAACGGCCTCAACATCGCGGGCTGGGATTCACGCACCAATGAGGAATTCGTCACCATGGTGCTGGCCACCATCATCTCCGGCGGCGGCGCCACGCCGCAGCAGGATGGCTGGCATGCGGTTGGCCCCGAGTGCTGCTTCGGCGCGCTCACCTCGGGCGATGTCGAGTTGCTCGAGTATTCCTACCCGATCATCATCCACAAATACTCGCTGATGACTGACAGCGGAGGTGCCGGCAAGTTCCGCGGCGGCTCGGGCACCGCCTGGGAGGTGGAGCCCCTGGACAAGGACATGCTGTGCATCGGCTTCGGCGAGGGCCGCCGCATTCCGGCCATGGGTGCTGCCGGCGCGCGCTCGCGCGACATCGACTCCAAGGTCGGCCGCGTGGTGTTGAAGCGCGGCGGCAAGCAGGACCTCAAGCGCACCAACATCATGGAAACCATCAAGCCGGGCGAGACGGTCACCAACATGAACCCGGGCGGCGGCGGCTATGGCAATCCCTTTGAGCGGCCGATCGAAAAGGTCCTGTGGGACGTGAAGAACGGGCTCGTCTCGGTCAGGGGCGCGCGTGAGGATTATGGCGTGGTGATCGCCGATTCCGGCACCCTTGAAGTCGACATGGCCGCCACAAGGCGGCTGCGGTCGGCGGCCTGAAGCGGAGAGCGGAAAACATGCGCACCAGATATCGCCTCGGCATCGACGCCGGCGGCACATTCACCGATTTCGTGGTGGCCAACCGCGCGTCCGGCGAGGTCAAGCTGTTCAAGGCGCTGTCCACGCCGTCGGACCCCACCAAGGCGATCGAAACGGGCCTCAAGCTCATCGCCGATGATTTCGGCATCAGCCCGGCGGCGCTCGTCTCCGATTGCGATCTCTGCATCAACGGCACCACGGTGGGGCTCAACGCGCTGATCACCCACCGCGGCGGCAAGACCGGCCTCATCTGCACGGCGGGCCATGAGGATTCGGTCGAGATCCGCAACGGCCACAAGGAAGACGGCTTCCGCTACTACCCCGAATTTCCAGCCGCCACCATGCTGGTGCCGCGCTACCTGCGCAAGTGCGTGCGGGAGCGCGTGCTGTCTGTCGGTTCGGTGCGCACACCCATGGCCGAGGCGGATGTGCGGGCGGCTTGCGACCTGTTCCTGAAGGAAGGCGTCGAGACGGTGGCGATTTCCTTCGTGTGGTCGGTGCTGAACCCGGCGCATGAGCAGCGCGCCGCGGCCATCGTGCGCGAGATGATGCCGCAGGCGATCCTCACCGTGGGCGCGGAGCTCTATCCGCAGGTGCGCGAATACACCCGCACCTCGACGGCCGTGGTCAATGCCTATCTGGCGCCGGTGATGCGCAAATATGTCGAGGCGGTCGATGCCTATTTCCGCGCGCTCGGCGCCCAGCAGCCGGTGCGCTATTTCCAGTCCAACGGCTGGCTGGCGATCGGCCAGGCGATGAGCGACCGTTCGGTCTATGCCATCTATTCCGGTCCCGCCTCGGCCCCGCAGGCCGGGCTCTATGTGTCGGCGCCGTTCAAGAAGAAGACCGTCATCACGGTGGACATGGGCGGCACGTCTTTCGACATCACGCTCACCAAGGACGGCCAGACCAACCTCAACAAGAACATCGATTTCCTGCGCTACCGCATCGGCGTGCCGATGATCCAGGTGGAAACACTGGGTGCCGGCGGCGGCTCGATCGGCTGGATCGATCCTCTGGGCCTCATCCAGGTGGGGCCGCAATCGGCGGGCTCGGAGCCGGGCCCCGCCTGCTACGGCCAGGGCGGCACCGAGCCCACCACGTCGGATGCCAATCTGGTGCTGGGCTATCTCAACCCGGACGGCCTGCTCGGCGTCATGCTGCCGCGCGATCTCAACTAGGCGCGCAAGGCTATCATGAAGAACGTGGCTGATCCGCGCGGCATCTCGGTGGAGCGCGCCGCCTATGGCATGTACACCATCGTCAACAACAACATGGTCAACGGCATCCGCCGCGTCTCGGTGGAGCGCGGCTATGACCCGCGCGATTTCGTGCTGGTCGGCGCCGGCGGGGCGACGGCCGCCCACATCATCGCGCTGGCCCGCGAGATGGGAATCGGCACCATCATCCTGCCGAAGCTCGCCTCGGGTCTCTGCGCCTTTGGCCAGATCATCTCGGACGTCAAATACAACTATATGGCCACCGCGCCGGTGCGGCTGGACAATGCCGCCGCCTGCAAGCGCATCGACACGCTGTTCAACCAGATCGAGAAACAGGGTATCGCGCATCTGAAGAAGGACGGCTTCAAGGCCTCCGAGATCGACGTGAAGCGCAGCCTCGACATGCGCTATGTGGGCCAGGTGCATGAATGCACCGTCGACATCGGCAATTTCCCGATCAATGAGAAGACCATCGAAAAGGTGAAGGACGCCTTCCACCGCCGCCACGCGGAGCTCTACACCTATTCCGAGCGTCACAATGCCGTGGAGGTGGTGAACATCGA